>NZ_JASKYT010000445.1:0-4955 GCF_041028275.1 Streptomyces sp. PU-14G | reverse complement strand
GTGCCGTCCTGCGCCACATGGACCGGCAGTACGCTCAGCCCCCAGCCCCCTGCCGTCACCGTCGCCTCCACCGGGCCTCCCTCGCCCACGGCCAGGCGCCATATCGCGCACAGCCAGCCGACGGCGCAGGCCCCGCCCAACGCCCAGCGGCACAGCAGTATCGGACCCACCGCTGTCATACCGCCACCTCCCGGGCCGGTACTCTCCTTCCCGGCGTGTCAGGACTCAGCCATCGTCCCGCACTCCACGCGACCGCGCGACCACAGAGAGCACGAGACGTGAGGCACGCGCAGGCCCCGCCGGGATCTTCCGACGGGGCCTGCACACTGACGGTTCCTGTCGCCCTTCCCGGCCCGGCGCCGCGCGCCGGCAGAAGGAGAGCCACGTATGCGTCACACGGCCGTCAGGCCGCTACCACGTCCACGGCCTCCGTAGGCGCCTTGATGGTGACGCGCTCCGGGGGCACGTCGGTGACCGAGGTGACGGACAGCGGGTTGAGCACCGGTCGCATGGGTGCCGGCACGGCGTCGCTCGCCGCGGACTCGGCCAGCTCCGCGAGCGCCAGCTCGTCGCTGACCTCCCGCATCAGCTCGGACATCCGCACATCGAGCGCGTCACAGATGGACGAGAGCAGTTCGGACGAGGCTTCCTTCTGGCCGCGCTCGACCTCGGAGAGGTATCCGAGCGAGACCCGGGCGGACGAAGAGACTTCGCGCAGGGTACGACCCTGGCGTTGGCGCTGCCGACGCAGCACGTCACCCAACAGGCGACGGAGCAGAATCATCGGTGCTCCTCCCTCTCAACGCGCGGCGTCTTCCACAGCCTGTAGCGGGGCGGCCAGTTGGCCCCGGTTCCTTCAGCCTCCACCGTACCGCCTAGAGCGGCAGCCGTGCGGGGAGCGATGTCGTGTTCACTCAGGGCTGCAAACATCCATTCCCCCCGCCCTGTTCCCCGCCCTGCCCTCCGGCGTTTCCGATCAGTTCCTTGTAGAGCAGCTCAAGGGCTCCTTGCACACTCTCCGTGCGGATACCGGCACGCACACGTTCTCCGGCCTCCTCACCGCTGTCACCGGCCCTGTCGCCGCTGCGGCTGCCCTCGATCCGCAGCCTGTCCGCGACCACGCCGGCTCCGCCGCCTGCTCCGGGTCCCGCGACGGCCACGTACACCGTGCCGACCGGCTGGCCGTCCTGGGGCTGCGGTCCGGCCACACCGGTGGTCGCCACGCCCCAGTCCGTACCGAGCACCCTGCGGACGCCCTGGGCCATCTGACGCGCGACCTCGGGATGGACGGCGCCCCGCTCCTCGAGGAGTGCCCCGTCCACACCGAGAACATCCCTCTTGAGCTCGGCCGCGTACGCCGTCACGGAGCCCAGAAAGGCCCGTGAGGCTCCAGGGACGGCAGTGAGCTCCGCGGCGACCAGCCCGCCGGTCAGCGACTCGGCGACGGCCAGCGTCTGGCCACGCTCGGTGAGCAGCGCGAGCACTCCGCCGGCCCGCGACTCCACGTCCGTCACGACCGTTCCTCTCCCTCCTGACCTGAAGCGAACCCTTCGGTCACCGCGGCCCGGTCGGCTGCCGCCGCCTCGGCTGCTGCGGCAAGACCCGCCCGGCGCAGCACCACCGCCTGGCGCACGTAGTCGAGCCCGGTGACGACGGTCAGCACGACGGCCACCGCCATCACCCACCACCGCGCGGTCGCCAGCGGCCCGGTGAGCGCGAGCACGTACATGCCCACGGCGACGCCCTGGGCGAGCGTCTTCAGTTTGCCGCCCCGGCTGGCCGGGATCACACCGTGTCTGATCACCCAGAACCGCATCAGGGTGATGCCCAGCTCCCGGAAGAGGATCACTCCGGTGACCCACCAGGGCAGGTCGGACAGCGCGGAGAGACAGATCAGCGCCGCCCCCATGATCGCTTTGTCCGCGATGGGGTCGGCGATCTTGCCGAAGTCGGTCACCAGATTGTGCCGCCGGGCCAGCTCACCGTCGAACAGGTCGGTGATCATGGCGACGGTGAAGGCCGCCCAGGCGAACGAGCGCCAGGCAGGATCGTGGCCGCCGTCGGCGACCATGAGCAGCACGAAGGCGGGCACCAGCAGCAGCCGCGCCATGGTGAGGAGGTTCGCGATGTTCCACAGACTCACAGTGCGCACAGCGCTCGCCGCCTTCGGCTTCGGGACGGTGCCGCGCCTCGCCGCGGAGGCCGGGATCCCCGTCATCTGCCGGCCTCCTCACTGACCTGGCGAGGTCCACCTCCGGCAGCCGCTCGGGAAGCCGGAACGGCGCTGTGGCCCGCGCCGGTCCGCGCGGGCGACGGGGAGGCGTCCTGTCCCGCGAGCGGCACGGCGACCAGGTCCACGCCCTCTGCCGCGCTCACTCTCGCCTCGACCATACGGCCGACCCCGAACCGCTGTCCTGCCGGGGAATCGGGAGCGGGACCCTCACCGGCCGGCTCCAGGCGCACCTGTCCGTCGGTCTCCGGCGCCTGGTGCGCACCGCGCCCCACGGCGCCCTCTTCCTCGTCCACGCTTTCGACCAGTACCCGCACGGTCTCCCCCACACGCTCCTCGGCGCGCTGGGCGGTCAGCTCCTCGGCGAGCCGCGACAGGTGCGCCAGGCGGCGGGCGATCTCCTCCTCGGGCAGCTTGGCCTCGTATCCGGCGGCCTCCGTGCCGTCCTCGTCGGAGTATCCGAACACACCGATGGCGTCCAGCCGCGCCTCGGTCAGGAACCGCTCGAGCTCGGCCAGGTCCTGCTCGCTCTCGCCGGGGAAGCCGACGATGAAGTTGGAGCGGACCCCCGCCTCGGGCGCCCGCTTCCTGATCTCCTCCAGCAGCCCCAGGAAGCGGTCGGTGTCCCCGAAGCGCCGCATGGCGCGCAGCACGCCGGGGGCCGAGTGCTGGAAGGACAGGTCGAAGTAGGGGGCGACCTTCTCGGTGCCGGTGAGGACGTCGATCAGGCCGGGCCGCATCTCGGCCGGCTGGAGGTAGCTGACCCGCACCCGCTCGATGCCGTCGACGGCCGCCAGCTCGGGCAGCAGCGTCTCCAGCAGCCGGATGTCGCCCAGGTCCTTGCCGTAGGAGGTGTTGTTCTCCGAGACCAGCATGATCTCGTGCACGCCCTGCTCGGCCAGCCACCGGGTCTCGGACAGCACGTCGGCGGGACGGCGGGAGATGAAGGAGCCGCGGAAAGAGGGGATGGCGCAGAACGAGCAGCGCCGGTCGCACCCTGAGGCGAGCTTGACGGAGGCGACGGGGCTGCTGCCCAGCCGGCGCCGCAGCGGGGCGCGCGGGCCTGAGGCGGGCGCGATGCCCGCGGGCAGGTCGGCGGGGGCGGAGGCGGCGGCTTCCGCGTGGTCGGCCGCGCCGTGCCCGGGGAGTGCCACGTCGGCGCCCTGGCGCTCGGCGGGGCTGACGGGCAGCAGCTTGCGCCTGTCGCGCGGGAGGTGGGGGGCGTGCACGCCGCCGCCCAGGATGGTCTGGAGCCGCTCGGAGATGTGCGTGTAGTCGTCGAAGCCGAGGACGCCGTCCGCCTCGGGCAGGGCGTCGGCGAGCTCCTTGCCGTACCGCTCGGCCATGCAGCCGACGGCCACCACGGCCTGCGTTCTTCCCTCCCCCTCGCGCGCCGCGCTCTTGAGGTCTCCTGCCTCCAGCAGCGCGTCGACGGAGTCCTTCTTGGCGGCTTCGACGAAGCCGCAGGTGTTGACGACGGCGACGTCCGCGTCGGTGGCGTCCTGGACGAGGTCCCAGCCATCCGCCGCCAGGCGGCCTGCGAGCTCCTCCGAGTCCACCTCGTTACGTGCGCAGCCGAGAGTGACAAGGGCGACGGTACGGCGTTCGGGCATGGGCTCAGCCTACTTCGTCCCCTCACCTCCCCCCGCCGCCAGGTTGTGACCCCGCAGCTCACCGGCCGGGCCAAGGGCTCGGGCGCGCCCGGACGGCCCGCGTGCGCCTGGACGGGAGGTCACACCACCGGCCGACGGCGGAGTCCGCCGCGACGCGGCGGGCGACCTGCCCCGCCGGTGTACCAGCGCTCCGCCGGGCCCCGGGGACGCCACCAGGACGGTCAGCCGACGCCGGATCGCAGCGGGCCGTCAGCCGGCCTCGGGGTCGCCGCGGGTGTAGCTGAGGCGCTGCACCTGGCCGACCTCGCCCGCGTGCTCGACTTCCTTGCCGTTGACGAACAGCTTGACGCCGCCCGCGTTGCCGAGCACCAGATCGAGCCGCTTGTCGTCGGTGAGGGTCTTGGAGTCGCCCTCCTTGAGCACGCCTTCGTGGACCAGCTTCCCGTTGTGGTCCTTGGCGGAGACCCAGCTGTTGCCGTTCTGCGCCGTCATCCGGACGGTCACCTTGTCGGCGGGGGCTCCGGCGATGGCGCTCTCGGACGGTTTGGGGTCGCTCGTCTTGGACGGGGAGGGCTTCTCGCTGGTGGACGGAGAGTCGGAGGGGGTGTCCTCGGCCACCGGCTTGCCGGACTCCTCGCTGCCTGAGCCGCTGACGAGGGTGAAGCCGACGAAGCCGATCACGACGACGATCGCGGCGACCATGGCAGCCGTCCAGTTGGGCCTGCGCGGCTCGGGGCGGATGCGTTCCGCTTCGAACAGCGTGGCCGGAGCGGTCGGCTCCGGGCGCCCGCCGTGCTCCGCGTCGTACTGCTCGACCAGCGCGTCGGCATCCAGCCCGACGGCACGCGCGAGGGTGCGGAGGTGGCCGCGGGCGTACACGTCCCCACCGCACCGGGAGTAGTCGTCCTGCTCGATCGCCTGCACGATCGGGGCTCGCACCCGCGTGGAGGTACTGATCTCCTCCACCGTCAACCGTGCGTCGATACGGGCCTGTCGGAGGGCTCGACCGACCGAAGGCCGGTCCTGGTCGGATGAGTTGCCGATGGACACGGGTGCGCCTTTCGAGCGTGTAGCCACCTGCTGGAGGTTCAGTCTAGGGGCGGGGCAAAAGG
>NZ_JASKYT010000444.1:0-5377 GCF_041028275.1 Streptomyces sp. PU-14G | reverse complement strand
GTGTGTGCACAACTACGGGCACGGCGGGGCCCCAGGAGACGGTGWCGCVSGBCCCGCCGTGCCCGTAGTTGTGCACACACAGCGACTCCCCGCCCCGCCCGTCGCTCAGCCGCTCGCTCTCCAGCCGGACGCTGGGCCGGAAAGGACGCAGCCCGACCCGGTGCGCGCGCACCTTCGCGTCCGCCACCTCGGGCCGTACCGCGGCGCAGCGCCGCACGATCGCCTCGGCGGTCGCCGTCTTCGGCTCGCGCTCCTCGGCGTCCTCGTGCGCCGTGCCGCCCAGGATCAGTCCGTAGGGCTGGGGCAGCAGGTAGGTGGTCTCGCTCGCGCCGCTTCCCGCGTCCACGTACCACTCCTCGACGCCGGGGTTCTCCACGACGAGGATCTGTCCCCGCACGGCGCGCATCGAGGGGTCGGGCACCAGTTCGCGGGCGCCGAGTCCGCTGCAGTTCATGACGACGGGGGCCTCGGCCGCCGCCTCCTGGAGCGAGCGTGCCGCGCGCCGCTCGATGCGTCCGCCCGCGGTCTCGAACCGGCCCGTCAGGTAGCGGAGATAGGTCTCCATGTCGACAAGCGGGGCGCGCGGTGAGGTGCCGGTGAGCGCCGTCCACGCGGCGGGCGGCGCGCTGCCCGCCATCCGGCCCCGCAGCAGCCGCACTCCGGTGCTCGCCGGCTGCTCGGCCAGCCACGAGAAGTGCCGGAACGAGCGGACCGCCCAGTCCGACGCCCGGGCCGCGGGCTCGATCCGGTAGGGCCACACCAGGCCGCCGGCGACCGCGGAGGTCGTGTCCCGCGGGTCCTCGGGACTCCACAGCCGCACGTCCATTCCGCGCTCGGCCAGCACCACCGCCGTCGTCAGCCCGATGACCCCGCCGCCTATGACGACGGCGTCCGCCCTGCCGCGACCACCGTCGCGCGCTGTCACATCGACCATGTCCGGACACTACGGCACGCCGCCGCCCGCCGACACGGCAGCCGAAGCCGCGGCGGTAGGCGTCCCGGGCTCAACGCCGGCCCGGGCTCAACGCTGCCCCGGACTCAACGCCGTGCCGGGCCGCCTTCCAGCGCGGTCAGCAGGGCCAGGGGGGTGGCGGCTGCCCAGGCCTGGGGGGAGCAGGCGTGCGGGTAGGGCACCGGGTCCTGAGGGTCGGCGCGGGGGTAGCCCGCGAGTACCTCGGGCAGGCGGTAGCCGTGCCGGGCGGCGGCGTCCAGCAGGCCCCCGGCGAGCCGGCGGACCTCCTCGTGCAGCCCGTAGCGCGCCAGGCCCAGGGCGATCAGGGCGTTGTCCTGGGGCCAGATGCTGCCGCGGTGGTAGGAGAGCGGGTGGTAGGGGGCCTGTCCCGCGGCGAGCGTGCGGACGCCCCAGCCGGAGAAGAAGTCCGGCTCCAGCAGCCGCCGCCCCACCGCCCGCCCCCGGCGCTGTTCGAGGATGCCGGACCACAGCAGGTGCCCCGCGTCCGAGGCGAGGGCGTCGAGCCGTCGGCCGGTCTCGTCCAGCGCGAGCGGTACGAAGCCGCTCTCCGGCAGCCAGAAGTCGGAGGCGAACCGCTCGCGCAGCGCCGCCGCGGCCTCCTCCAGGCGCGCCGCGTACGCCGGGTCGCCCCAGGCGCCGCGGGCCAACTCGGCCGTCCCGCACAGCGCGTCGTACGCGTACCCCTGTGCTTCGGCGACCAGTACCGCGCCGCTGGGCAGCGTGCCGTCGGCGGCGCAGACGGCGCCCGGGGAGTCCTTCCAGTTCTGGTTGGCCAGCCCGCCCTCGTGCGGCCGGTAGGCGAGATAGCCGAACTCGTCGAGGCCGCCCCACCGGAACATCCAGCGCACGGCTGCGCGTGCCTGCGGCTCCAGGCGGCGGGCCAGGTCCGTGCCCGCGCGGCCCTGCTGCCGGGCATAGGCGCCGAGCAGGACGAGGAAGAGCGGCGTGGAGTCGACCGAGCCGTAGTAGCGGCCGTACGGCACCTGTCCGAAGGCGGCCAGCTCGCCGTGGCGCACCTCGTGGACGATCTTGCCGGGTTCGGCGATCCGTTCCGGGTCCTCCTCCCGCGCCTGCGTGGCCGCCAGCGCCAGCAGCGTGGCCTCGGCGAGCCCGGGGCGGTAGGGGAGGGCGAAGAGCGAGGTGAGCAGGGAGTCGCGGCCGAACAGGGCGAGGAACCAGGGCACGCCGGCTCCGGGTACGCGCACGGACGACCCGTCGGGCCCCGGCACGGTCACCCGCAGCCCGGCCAGGTCGCGCAGGCCCTGCGCGCAGGCGCGGGCCAGGTCGGTCCGCTCGGTGCGGGCGGCGGGGAGCGGTGGCGCGGTCACGAAGGTGTGCCGGTCGGCCGCCAGCCGGGAGCGCACGCGCGCCGGGTCGTCGTGGCCGGTCCCTTCGGGGACCGCCGCGGGGTCGGGGGTTCCGTGGGGCAGCGCCGTCGCGCGCAGCCGCAGCTCGGCCGTGCCGTGCGGCGGCAGCTCCAGCTCCCAGCTCAACCGCAGCGCCGTCCCCGAGCCACCGCGGGGCGCGCCGGTCCCGGCTGCCTCCTCCACCGCGAGAGGGGCGGGATCGGCCGCCACGACCGTCCGGGCGTGCCAGGCCTCGCCGCGCCGGTAGCCGAACTCGACACCGCCGGGTCGCCGGTCGCTGCCGCGCACGGCCCCCGGCTTGGCGAACGTGCGGTGCTGGGCACGCAGCTCCATCTGGTCGGCGAAGTCGGCGTCCGCCGTCAGTGTGAGGCGTACGGTCGCCGCCGCGCCCTGGTTGCTGACGAGGCGCAGCAGCTCGATCAGCGCGCCGTCCGCGACGGCCTGTTCCCGGAAGACGGTGCAGGCCGGGGGCGTCTCACGGGTGCCAGGCGTGGTCAGCACGGCGCAGCCGCCACCGTCGTCCGCGTCTCCGGCCGCGGGCGCCAGCACGACGGGTGCCGCACCGTCCAGCGTCAGCTCCCAGCGGCTGAGGTGGCGGGCGTCGCGGCGGAACAGCCCGTGCGGCATCGTGGCCTTCCGGTCGTGGACGATGTCGCCGGAGGGTGCCAGTACCGCGAAGGTGCCGTCGTGCACGAGCAGGCGGTGCTCGGTCGCCGTCATCGGGTCAGGAGTCCTTCCTCGGGGCGGGCAGGGGCGCCGAGGCGTCCCGCGCCCGCCGGGCGAGCAGATCGAGAGCGAGCGCGGCGGTCCAGCTGAAGTCGCGGGTACCGCGGCCCGCACCGGTGTAGGGGTCGAGGTACTCGGCGAAGTTGCTCTCGTGCGCGGCTCGCAGGATCTCCCCCGCCAGCGCGTCGGCCCGCTCCCGGGCGCCGTGGAGCCGGAGGCCGCGCTCCAGCAGCCAGTTGACGTTGAACCAGGCCGGGCCGCGCCAGTAGCGGTGCGGGTCGAAGGCCGCACCCCGCAGGTCGTAGCTGGGCAGCAGCCGCACCGTCGTCCCCAGCCCGAAGTGCGGGCCCCGCACGGTGGCCAGCAGCGCCTCGACCACCGCCGGCGGCAGGTCAGGTGCGAGCAGGGGGAGCAGACCCGCGGCACTTCTGGCCCGCACCAGCCGTCCGGCCGGCCGCCGCCCCGTACCGTCCGCACGCAGGTCGCGGCTGAGGAACTGCCCGGCCTCCGGCGACCACAGCCGCTCCACAAGGGCGTCCGTCAGCGCGGCGGCCCGCTCCCGGTGGACGTCCGGCGCACCGCCGAGCGCGTCCGCGATCCGGGCGAGGGCGTACTCGGAGGCGGCGAACAGCGCGTTGAACCCCGGGTCCTCGACGGCGAACGGGTGCGGGGCCGCGGCGTCGCGGTAGCCGTGGTCGCGGTATGTGGCGGCCAGCCGCACGTACCGTCCGTAGTCCAGGTCGGTGGGCCGGTCGGCGGCCGTCCCGTGCACCAGGTCGGCCCGTCGGAAGGACTCCGCCGCCGCGGGCTCGATCCGCGCGAGCGGACCGTCCCAGCACGGGCTGTTGTCCATGCCCGGCTCCCACGGGTGCACCACGGCCGCCAGGCCGCCCCCTCCCAGGTCGCGCCGGTCGGCCAGGTACCGGTGCCAGGCCACCAGGCGCGGGTGGACGCGGGCGAGGAAACCGCGCCGGGCCGAGGCCTCGGGGTCGGCACGGTGCACCAGCCACGCCGCCAGGGCGTGCACGGGCGGCTGCACGATCCCGGATGTCTCCAGGGCTCCGGGCGCACCGGCCGCCGCGCCCGCGGTCGAGGAGCGCCAGAAGTCCGGGCTGGGGAAGTACGCGCCCAGCGGCACCGCGCGGTTGAAGACGATGTGCGGAATCCGCCCGTCCCCCCACTGCGCGCCCAGCAGCGTCTCCAGCTCGCGCTGTGCCCGCAGCGGTGACAGGTGACGCAGCCCGATCGCGATGAACGCCGAATCCCAGCTCCACTGGTGCGGATACAGCCCGTGGGAGGGCACCGTCGAGTGGCCCGTCCAGTTGCCGAGCAGCACCCGGCACGCGCTGCGCCGCAGCGCCCGGTCGGTCTTCCCGTGAGGCCGCGCGGGAGCGGGTGGCGGCACCGGCGCCGCGCCGCGCTCCACCGCCACGGCCGGAGGCGTCATCGGTCTTCCCCGCTCGGTGCGGCGCCGCACATCCGGGCCAGGAACGGCGGTACGGAGCGCACGGCCTCCGCGGGGTCGAGGTGCGGCGTCAGCCGGCACTCGAGCGCCAGGTGGCCTTCGTAGCCGGCGCTCTCCAGCGCGCCGAGCCACGCCGACCAGTCCAGGTGTCCCGCGCCGGGCTGGAACCTGTTGGAGTCGCTGACCTGGGCGTGCCCGATGTAGGGGGCCGCCGCCACGATCGCGCCCGCCGGGTCGGCCTCCTCGATGTTCATGTGGTAGCTGTCGATACCGATGCGCACCGCGTCGAGCCCTACGGTGCGGATCAACTCGGCCGCCTGCTCCAGCCTGTTGACCATGTGGTCCTCGTACCGGTTCAGCGGCTCCAGGAAGAGCGTGACCCCCTCGGCGCGGGCGTGCTCGCCCAGTTCCGTCAGCCCGGACAGCAGGATCTCGCGCTCCTCCTCCTCGCCGCGCGGCGGGGTGAACGGCGGCAGCCTGCGGGAGAACATGCCGTAGGAGGCCGGGGTCTGCGCCCCCGCGCCGCCGAGTTCGGCGATGACGGACAGCTGCGACTTCATCTGGGCGAGGGCGTCCCGGCGCAGGTCTCGGTCGAACGCGGCGAAGAAGTGCGGCATGTCGACGCAGACCGTCGGCATGGGCACGCCGTCCGCCTGGGCCTTGCGCAGCGCGGGCAGGCGCTCGCGGAAGTGGAAGTCGCCCTTTCCGCGCAGTTCGATGCCGTCGTAGCCGGCCGCTGCGGCGAACTCCCACTTCTCCTGGAGGGTTGCGCCGGGAAGGAGCTGCTCCTGGCAGGCGGTGCGGAACATGGGTGGCTCGGCCTTTCGGTGGTGGGGTGTCTGGGGC
>NZ_JASKYT010000443.1:0-5404 GCF_041028275.1 Streptomyces sp. PU-14G | reverse complement strand
GGCTGTAGTCGTCGGTGAAGCGGGTGTCGCCCGGTTTGACGGTGACGAAGTAGAGCCAGTCGCCGTCGGCGGGGGAGGTGGCGGCTTTGAGGGCTTCGGGGCCGGGGTTGTCGATGGGGGACGGAGGGAGGCCTTTGTGGCGGTAGGTGTTGTAGGGGGAGTCGATGCGGGTGTCGGCGCGTGAGGTGTTGAGGGTGGAGCGGTCGAGCGCGTAGTTGATGGTGGAGTCCATCTGGAGCGGCATGTCGCGTGCCAGGCGGTTCTTGATCACGCGGACGACCTTCCTCATGTCCTGGAAGGTGTCGGCCTCTGCCTGGGCGATGCTGGCGACGACGAGGGTGCGGTAGTTGTCGACGTGCGCCGCCGCGTGCCGCTTGCGGGCGGTCTTCACCATGGAGGCCACCAGCGACGTGGGGGTCGTCTCGGACCGAACGGTGTAGGTGGCGGGGTAGAGGTAGCCCTCCGGGTTGCCTTTGGCCGCCGCGGGCAGCTTGAGTTTCCCGTCGCGTGCGGCGCGCTCCGCCGCCTTCCGCGTCGTTCCCGGCGATACGGAGAGCGCCTTGTCGGCCGCCGCGTACACCTGCGCGGCGCGACGCCCTTCCGGTACGGAGAAGGGCGTCGTGGCCCATTCCTGCTGGTACTGCCGGATCAGTACGACGGCCGCGGCCACGGCGAGCGCGCACAGGGCGGCCACCCCGGCGAGCCGGCGCTGCCGCTTCGCGGTCCTGGTGGTCATACGAGGAACGCTAAGCCAGTGTCACGGCCGGCGGGAGGCCGACCGCGTTTTATGGGACGAGTACCACCTTGCCCGTCGTCCCCCGCGTTTCCAGGGCCCGGTGGGCGGCTGCGGCCTCGGCGAGCGGGAAGGGGTGCACGAGCGGGGTCAGGACGCCGTCGGCTGCCAGCTTCAGTGACTCGTCCTCCAGTTCGCGCTTGTGTGCCTGGATGAACGCCGGATCGAGCGGGCGGACGGTGAGGCCCCGCGCCGCGGCCTCGTCGGGGCCCGGCGTGTGCGTGGACGGGTCGTCCGTGTCGGTCAGCAGCGTGGACGAGCCGCCGTATGCGTGGTGCGTGCCGCCTGGGGCGAGGAGGTCGAGCGCGGTGCGGGCGAGTGTTCCGCCCGGGCCGTCGAACAGGTGGCGTACGGGACGTTCGCCGTACGCCGCGCGGACGCGCTCGCTCCAGTCGGTACGTGTGTAGTCGACGGCGAGGTCGGCGCCGAGGCGGCTGACGGCGGCGGTCTTGGCCGGGCCACCGGCCGCGCCGATGACGCGGGCGCCGCGGTGCTTGGCGTACTGGGTCAGGAGCGCGCCCATCCCGCCGGCGGCGCTGAGGACCAGCACGGTGTCGTCGGGGCCGATGTCGGTGCCGCGCAGGACGCTCATCACGGTGCGTCCGGTGCCGATCATGGCGACGGCCTGCGCGGGGGTGAGGGCGTCGGGTATCACCTGGAGGGCGGCGGCGTCGGCTACGGCCAGCTGGGCGTAGCCGCCCGGTGCCGCGCCGAGGTGGACGACGACGCGGCGCCCGAGCCAGTTCGCGTCGGTGCCCTCGCCCAGTGACGCGACGGTTCCGGCGACCTCGCGGCCGGGGATGGTGGGCAGATCGGGCAGAGGGAGAGGGCCGAGGCGGCGCCCGGCGCGCAGCGTGCTGTCGAGCAGGTGGACGCCCGCGGCGTGTACGGCGATGCGTACCTGGCCCGGCCCGGGGAGCGGATCGGGAACCTGCTCGTACGTCAGGTTCTCGGACGGGCCGAAGGCGTGCAGGCGAACGGCGTGCATGGTGGGGCTCCTCCCCTGGGGCGGCTGCGGTCAGCGGGCCGGCCGTAGCGGCGAGGCCGGCCCGCTGATGCTGCAAATTGAAGTGAGGTTCATGTCAACTGCCGCCCGGCGTCGTGCCGCCCGGCGTTGTGCCGCCCGCCGTTGTGTCGCGCCGCGCCGCGCCGCGTCGCCCCGTGCTGCGTCGCCCCGTGCTGCCCCGCGTCGCCCCGTGCTGCGCCGCCCTGCGGCTGCGCCGCCCGCACCCGTGGTGCGGTCACCGTGCCGGGTCCGTGCCCGCCGCCCATCCGTGTCGGCCGGCGTTGTCAGTGGGTCCGGGCAGCATGGGGGGATGGCGAGATCAGCGGTACGGGAAGCGCGGCTTCCCCAGGTCAACCTGCCCGAGCTGCGGCCCTTCGAGGGGGCGGGGCTGGAGCCGGACGGGGATTACGACGGAGTGCGGTTCGAGGGGCTCGACCTGAGCGGCACGGACGGCGGCGGGGCGACGCTGCTGGATGTGGGGATGTACAGCTGCGCGCTGGATGAGGCGCGCCTCGCGCGGCTCAGGGTGATCGATTCGGTGCTCGAGGGGGTGTGGGGGGTCGGTATGGACCTTGCGGGGGCCGAGCTGCGCGACGTCGAGCTGCGGGACGCGCGGCTGGGCGGGGTCCAGCTGCACGGATCGCGGCTGAACCGGGTGCTGGTGCGAGGAGGGAAGATCGACTACCTGAACCTGCGCCAGGCCCGTCTGACGGATGTGACGTTCGAGGGGTGTGTGCTCAACGAGCCCGACTTCGGGGGCGCTTCACTCGAACGGGTCGCGTTCCGCGACTGTGTGCTGCGGCGTGCCGAATTGCACCAGGTGCGGTGCAAGAACGTGGATCTGCGCGGCGCGACGGAGCTGGACATCGCGACGGGTGTGGGCAACCTGGCGGGCGCGGTCGTCAGCTCGGGCCAGCTGATGGAGCTGGCGCCCGCGTTCGCAGCCCAGCTCGGGGTGCGGGTGGAGGGCTGAGAGGAAGGGCGTTGCCGACCGGGCGCGGGCGCGGGCGCGTGCGTGGGTGCGGACGCGAGCGCGGGTGAGCGGCTGACGAGACCACGGAAACAAACATTGCCGCAGGGCTTCCAACACGGTCGAACAGAGTCCTACGGTGAGGCTGTCATGAGGGCTGCCCCGCTGACCACTGCGCGGGGCAGTCCGGCGGAGCCGTCACCGTGAGCGGCGTCGCCCTGCCGGCTTCCCGGCGTAGCGACCCTTACGGCACCCGGGGGTAGCGGGAGGCCAGGTCCCACACCGTCGGATTGTCGGCCAGGCCGTCGTGCATGTCGGTGAGGTCCGCGACCAAGTCGTGCAGGAAGTCGCGGGCCTCCCGGCGCAGTTCGGTGTGGGGGAAGGTCAGCGGCTCGCGGTCGTCGTCGGCCGACCAGTCTGCGGTGATCTCCACCCAGCCGAAGCGCCTGGTGAAGCGCAGCATGTCGGTGGACTCGGTGAAGTCCAGCTCGGCACGGTAGGGGCCCGGGGACCGGCTGCCTGGGGCGGCCGTCTTCCGCCCGGGCGCCGCGGAAGGGGCGCGGTCGAGTTTCTCGGCGATGTCGCACAGCGCCCAGGCGAAGTCGAGCACCGGCACCCATCCCCAGGCTGTGGACAGCTCGCGGTCGGTGTCGGTGTCGGCGAGGTAGACGTCACCGCAGAACAGGTCGTGCCGCAGCGCGCGGACGTCGGCGCTGCGGTAGTCCGTCTGGGGCGGGTCGGGAAAACGGTGGGAGAGGGCGTAGCCGATGTCGAGCACGCCGCGATGGTGTCACGCCGCGCCGTGCGCCCCCGCGTCGGCGCTGTCCGTGCTGCCGCGCTGTCCGCGTGCCGCGCTGTCCGCGCTGCCGTGCGCCCCCGTGCCGGCGCTGTCCGCACTGCCGTGCTGTCCGCGTGCCGCGCTGTTCTGACGCCGAGGCTGGCGTCTTTCGCCTGGTGCCTCCCGCCGGTGCCAGGTGCCAGGTGTGGTGTCAGGCGTCGGTGCCTGCCGCGGGTGTCAGGTGCCGGTGCCGGGTATCGGCGCTTTCCGCCGACGCCGGGCGTCGGCGCATCCCGCCGGGGTACGGCGCGGCTCGGCGCCGCACTTCTCGCGCGGGCACGGGCGTGGTCGCGTCACAGGGCGCGACCGCGTCGGCGGGGCGGCCTTACGGGCGGGTGGCGCTTCCCCGGGAGGGAAGCGCCACCCGGTGCCGCCGTGCGGACGCGTGGCCCTCCGGCGGTCGGCCCGCGGGGTCGTCAGACGTTGACGCCGAAGTCCTGGGCGATGCCCACCAGACCGGAGGCGTAGCCCTGGCCGACGGCGCGGAACTTCCACTCGGCGCCGTTGCGGTACAGCTCGCCGAAGACCATCGCGGTCTCCGTGGCGGCGTCCTCGCTGAGGTCGTAGCGGGCGATCTCGTTGCCGTCCGCCTGGTTGACGATGCGGATGAAGGCGTTCCGCACCTGGCCGAAGTTCTGGCTGCGGCTCTCCGCGTCGTAGATCGAGACCGGGAAGACGATCTTCTCGACCTCGGCGGGGAGGGTGGCCAGGTTGACGTTGATCTGCTCGTCGTCACCGGCGCCCTCACCGGTGACGTTGTCACCGGTGTGGACAATGGCCTGGTCCGGGGTGGCCTTGTTGTTGAAGAAGACGAAGTGCTGGTCGGAGTAGACCTTGCCCTCCGGGTTCACCGCGATGGCGCTCGCGTCGAGGTCGAAGTCCGTACCCGTGGTGGTGCGCACGTCCCAGCCGAGGCCGACCGTGACGGCGCTCAGGCCCGGTGCCTCCTTGGTGAGCGAGACGTTGCCGCCCTTGGACAGGCTTACAGCCATGGGGGTGCCCTTCTGTCGTGATGGATCGGTGGTGACCCCCGAGGGAATCACCGGTGCGGGACCGGGACCTCACCGGGGTCCGCCGTCCCACATCTCACCCTCCACAACGCAGTCGGGCCAGGCACGGGTTCCAGCTTTCTTTGCCTTCTTTGCCTTCCACCGGAAATGCGGGTGACGCGTGCGCGCGGAAGGCGGACCATGGAGGCATGTCCGGTCCCTTTTACATACGCGGTACGGTCTCGCTGCCCGAGGCCGAGCTGACGTGGCGTTTCACGCGCTCGTCGGGGCCGGGCGGGCAGCACGTGAACACGAGCGACACCCAGGTGGAGCTCCGCTTCGACCTGGCGCGTACGCAGGCGCTGCCCGAGGTGTGGAAGCGTCGCGCGCTGGAGCGGCTGTCCGGCCGCCTGGTCGACGGCGGCGTGCTGGTCGTACGGGCGAGCGAGCACCGTTCGCAGTGGCGGAACAGGGAGACGGCTGCCGTGCGGATGGCCTCCCTGCTCGCGGAGGCGACGGCGCCGCCTCCGCCACCGCGCCGCAAGAAGAAGGTTCCTCGCGGTGTCAACGAGCGCCGTCTGCGGCAGAAGAAGCAGCGCAGCGAGGTCAAGCGCGGGCGCTCGGGCAGCGGTTGGCAGTAGCCGCCCGCCGCACTCGGTCGGCGGCGCGCACGGGCCAGGCCGGCGCACAGGCCTCGGTCGCGTGCAGGCCTCGGCCCGCACAGGCCAGGCCCGCGCAGAGGCCAGGCCCGCGCACAGGCAGAGGCGCGCACACATCCCACTCGCGCCCCCTCGCGCCCCCTCGCGCC
>NZ_JASKYT010000442.1:0-4907 GCF_041028275.1 Streptomyces sp. PU-14G | reverse complement strand
GAGGGGGAGGGCGGCGTCGCGTCGGGTTCAGAGTGCGCCGGCGCCGGATGCCCGCAGCGCCTTGTTGCGGGCGGCGATGGCGGCCCAGGTGGTCGGCAGCATGCGGTCGCGACCGCTGTGGACGCGGTCCTGGGCGAAGGTGACGTAGGGGCGCTGCCGGGCCTCGTAGCGTGGATACGCGGTGGTGTGGTCGTTGCCGCACCGTTCGAGTTCCTCGGCCAGGAAGCGGGCGCCGGTGAGCGCGAGTGAGGTCCCCCGGCCGGAGAGGAAGGCCGGGCTGTACCCGGCGTCCCCGACGAGGACGACGCGCCCGCGGTGCCAGGCGGGCAGGTGGATCTGGCTCGCGGAGGTGAAGAAGAAACCGGGGTCGGCGAGGGCCGCGTCGAGCAGTTCCGGGATCCGCCACGACCGGTAGCCGGCGAAGGCGTCGAGGAGGATCTTCTTCTGGGCGTCCAGGTCGTGGTGGTCATAGTCGATCGCTTCCGAGCGGAACTGGAAGACCGCGACGGCCTTGCCCCCGTACCGGAAGACGCCTGCCATCCGGCGGGGAACGTTGTATATCGAGTTGGTGCCCTCGGACCGCGTCTCGCCGGGGTGGTCGGCGAGGGCGAAGTAGACACCGAGATGTCGCAGATAGTCCTTTTCCGGCCCGAACACCAGTCTGCGTACGGCGGAGTGCTGGCCGTCGGCACCGATCACCAGGTCGTACCGCCCGGTGCGGCCCGAAGCGAAGCGCACGTCGACACCGCCGACGTGCGCGTGCGCGTCGCCGGTGCCGTTGTTGCCGCCGTTGCCGTTGCCGTCGCCGTCGCCGCTGTCGCTGTCGGTCAGTGTCTCGATCGAGTCGCCGAAGCGGATCGTGGCGGTGTCCGGGAGCGCGTCGGCGAGGATCCGCACGAGATCCTCGCGGAGCAGCTCGATGTCGTCGTCGGAGTCGCTGACCTCCGCCATCGGGATCCGGGCCACCGGCTCGCCGTCACTGTCGACGAACTGGGTGAGCTCGGACATCCGGACCCGGCGCTCCTTGATCCTGGCGAGCAACCCCATCCTGTCCGCGGCCTCGATCGCGTCACCGCGGATGTCGATGGGTGTGCCGGTGAGCCGGAGGTGGCGGGCGTACTCGACGACGGTGACGTCGTGGCCGCGGGTACCGAGTTCGAGTGCGCAGGCGAGCCCGGCGACACCGGCTCCTGAGACGAGAACGTTCACGTGTGCGCTCCAGGTTTCGCTGAGGTGGGTGTGCGGACGGATCGGGTGTCCCGCGCTGGTCAGGCAGGTGAACCCGTGAGGCGGTGCGGCCCGCGGGCAGGCTGCTGCCGCGGCGAGCCGTACCGTTAAAGAAACAGGCTGTCGCTTTTAAAGAGCTTACGTGCCTTCGGCTTGCACCACAACGCCGCACCTGGCGACAATCGGCATCCGAGCGAGGAACAAGAGGTGAGCGCGGCGATGGCCGACCGGACCGCTGACCGGCCGCCCGCACGACGCCCCGGCGGCCGCAACGCGCGGGTGAGAGCGCAGATCCTCGCCGCGACCGTCGAGCTCGTGGCGCGCGACGGCATCGCGGGCTTCCGCTACGAGGAGGTCGCCGAGCTCGCCGGCGTGCACAAGACCAGCGTCTACCGCAACTGGCCCGACCGCGAGGAACTGGTGGCCGCAGCCCTGCTGCGCTACGCCGAGGACCTCGCCTCGGTCGCCGACACCGGCGACATCCACCGCGACCTGGTGGACTTCCTGCTGGCCCTCGCCGGTGGCCTGGAGACGCCGTTCGGGCGGACGCTCGAACAGGCCATCCAGCCCGCCCGCCACAGCCGCACCGTCCAGGCGCTGACCAGGGTTCTCGACGAACGTGTGGCCGCCATGCGGCGGCGGGTGGAGGCCGCCGTGGAGCGGGGCGAACTCCCTCCGGTCGACAGCCCTTTCCTCGGCGAGATGATCTCCGGCCCGGTGCATCTCATCGTCAACCGCGGCATGCGCCCGTTCACCCGAAAGGATGCGGAGCGCATCGTCGGCGTGGTGCTCGCCGGTATCCGGGCCACGGCACCGCACACCTGATCCATCGTGCCGACCGCGGCGTCTGCTCAGGAGCGCCCACGCCTGGGGCTCACTCCGCTATGGGCAGGCACTCGTCGAGCAGGTCGAGGACGTCGCGCCAGGCCCGCCGCGCGTGCCGCGGGTGGTAGCCGACGCCGGGGACCGTGGCGTGGTCGACCGGCGGATGGTGGAAGGCGTGCAGGGCCCCGCCGTAGACGACGAGGCGCCAGTCGACGCCCGCGGCCTGCATCTCGGCGGTGAACGCCTCCCGTTGCGCGGCGGACATGATCGGGTCCTCGGACCCGACCCCGGCCCACACGGGGCAACGGATGCGCGCCGCCTCGCCAGGACGGCCCGTGGTCAGCGCGTTGACCGTCCCGATCGCCCGCAGGTCCACACCCTCACGCCCGAGTTCCAGCGCGATGGCGCCCCCGGTGCCGTAGCCGATGGCGGCCACCCGGTCGGGGTCGGTCCGCGGTTCGGCACGCAGCACGTCGAGCGCCGCACGGCCGATACCCCGCAGCCGGTCGGGGTCGGCGAGCAGCGGAGTGCAACGGGCCAGCATCTCCTCGGGGGCGCCCAGGTAGCGTCCGCCGTGGAGGTCGAAGGCCAGCGCCACGTACCCCGACTCGGCGAGCGCGTCGGCCCGGCGGCGCTCGACGTCGCTGAGCCCCATGCCCTCTGGCCCGAGCAGCACCGCGGGCCGAGGACCGGCACCGGAGGGGAGCGCGAGGTGCCCGACCATCGTCATGCCGTCGGCCGGGTATGCGACCGTGCGCGTGGTGACCGTTGCCATGAGACCGGACTGTAGCGATCACCGCGTCCGGACGGGCCGGTCTTTCACCGCCGGCGAAAACGCGCGGGCGCGGCCCGCCCGGCGGGCACCGCCGAGCCCGCGCCGCCACCTCGGCCCCGCACCGCCCCCGCCCGCAGCGCGAACGCCTGAGCGAGATGACGTCCCTTCCCGCGCAGGCACGGCGCTCGCCCGCAGTCACCTGACACGATGGTCGCGTCGCGCCGAGGGAGGCGACGTCCAGCACCGGGAGGGGACGGAACGGATGGCTGAAACGCGCGGACCAGTGCTGACGACCGTCAACATCAGCGCACCGGACCCAGGGGCTCTCGCACGCTTCTACCAGCGACTTCTCGACTGGGACATCAAGGCCGAGGAGCCGGACTGGGTCCTGTTGCAAGCGGCCGACGGTGGAGTGGGGCTCGCCGTTCAGCGGGGGGAGAACTACGTCCGCCCCCGCTGGCCCGCCGGACCTGCCGGCCAACAGATGATGATGCACCTCGACATCCGTGTCGACGACCTGGAGAGCGCTGGAGCGAAAGCTGTCGCGCTGGGCGCGACGGTCGCCGACCATCAGCCGCAGGGAGACGTCCGCGTGTGCTTCGACCCGGCAGGGCACCCCTTCTGCCTCTGTCTGGCCGACTGACCGACGGCGTGCGCCCTCGGCGGATCGCGACCCGGTGCCTCGCGCGGGCCGCGACGCGGCGCCTTGGGCGGACCGCGGCCCGGTGTCTCGGGCGGACGGTGGCCCGGTGTCTCAGGCGGGCCGCGACGCGGCGCCGCCTCAGGCGTGCCGCAACTCCGCTGAGTTCGCCGCGCGTTGTGCGTAGACGTCTTCGCGGCGGTCCGCCATCTGCCGTAGTGCCTCCTTGCGGTCCCGCTTGGAGAGCCGGTCAAGGTAGGTGCGGCCGAAGAGGTGGTCGGTCTCGTGTTGCAGGCACCGGGCGAAGTAGCCCGTCCCCTCGATGACGAGGGGGTTGCCGTCCTTGTCGAACCCGCGAGCGACGGCGCGGTCGGTGCGGGGCACCGTCAGGGAGGCGCCGGGGACGGACAGACAGCCCTCGGAGTCGTCGAGAAGCCTGCGGTCGGGCGCGTCGGGCAGTTCGAGAGCGGGGTTGACGAGGTGCCCGACGTGCCGCACTCCGTTGTCGTCGGGGCAGTCGTAGACGAACAGCCGCAGGTCGACGCCCACTTGATTGGCGGCGAGCCCCGCGCCGTCGGCCACGTACATCGTCAGGAACATGTCGTCGATCAGCGCCGACAGGTCGTCGGAGCCGAAGGCGGTCACCTCCCGGCTCGGACGGTGCAGGACCTCCTCGCCCACTTCGGTGACCCGTCGCACCGCTCCCCGCTCCGCCTCGGGGGCGCGCACCGGAAACGACGCGACAGGCCGGCCCTGTACATGGACCCGCCGGTCGAGGAACCGGGACCGCTCACGACGAACAGGCATCGCTGTCTCCCCTTCTGCGCACACCCCCACGGGTGCTGCGCGCGCCCCACAGGCCAGGCGGACACCGCCGCGCCCGGATGATGCCGGCAAGAACCACTTGCCAGTCACTTTGCAAAGTAGCAGACTTTGCAAAGTGACTGAAGACGACCTCGACCCCGCGCCCCGGAAGGCACCCGGCGCCGGAGACGGACTACGCGAACACGAGGTGCGCACGGCCCTGCTGGAACTCCTCGCCGAGGTGGGCGCCGTCACCGCGACCGAAGCGGCCGGGCGGCTGGGGTACAGCTCCGGGCTCTGCTCGTTCCACCTCCGCCAGCTCGCGCGCCACGGACACATCGAGGAGGCTCCGCACGCGGGGGGCCGCGCCCGGCCCTGGCGCCTGCGGCGGCAACCGCAGGCCGCCGAGGCCGCCCCCGCGGAGTTCGGCGCTCTCGCCCGGGGGCTGGAGGACGAGAGCTGGCAGCGGTGGCTCGCCCAGCGGGACCAGGCGCCTGAGGAGTGGCGCCACGAGGAGGCCTTCAGCGCCGTCGCCTACCTGACGCCCGAGGAGATGACCCGGGTCGCGGACGCCGTACGACGGGCACTGGCTCCCTACCAGGACCGCGAGCAACGCCCTCTCGCCCGCCCCGGCGA
>NZ_JASKYT010000441.1:0-5150 GCF_041028275.1 Streptomyces sp. PU-14G | reverse complement strand
CTTCCCTTCCGTCCCCTCCCCGCCGGGCGGCCGGGCGGGGCGCTGCGCGAAGATGGAAGAGGCGCGGTTTCCGGACCCCCGGCCAGCCGCCGCCTTCCGGGCGCCCGGTCACTTTCCGGGCGGTCGGACGCTCCAGCACGTCACGTCCGAGAGGTTCCCATGGCAGCGCGTATCCTCCTCGTCCGGCACGGTCAGACCGAGTGGTCGACGACCGGGCAGCACACCGGCAGGACGGACATACCGCTGCTGGACGAGGGGCGCCGCATGGCCAAGCTGCTGGGCGAGCGGCTGCACCGCGCTCCCTGGAACGGGCTGCCCGGCGTCGAGGTGCGGACCAGCCCGCTCTCCCGGGCCAGTGAGACCTGCACGCTGGCGGGCTTCGACGGCGCCCGCGGCTGGGACGCGCTGATGGAGTGGGACTACGGCGACTACGAGGGCCTCACCTCCGAGCAGATCCGCGAGCGCGCGGGGGAGGACTGGTTCATCTGGCGGGACGGCGTCACCGGCGGCGAGACCCTGGCCGAGGTGGGCGAGCGCGCCGACGAGGTGGTGAGCTGGGCCCGTTCGGCCGACCGCGACGTGCTGGTCTTCGCGCACGGCCACATCCTGCGCGTCCTGGGCGCCCGCTGGCTGGGCTACGCCCCTTCCTTCGCGGCCCGTCTCAAGCTGGACCCCGCCTCCCTGTCGATTCTCGGCTGGGCCTACGGCGACCCCGCCGTCGAGCGCTGGAACGACACGGGCCACCTCGACTGACCCCTGAGGCCGCTGGCTGTGGCGGTGACAGGGGACGCGGGGCGACCGCCGTTCAGGCCGTCGCCGCCGCCTGGCGGCTGAGGAAGTCCGCGACGGCCGGCTCGGCGCGGAACGCACGCAGCCGGTCGGCTGCCGCCTGGAGCATCGCGCTGATCCTGGTGGACTGGACGGGCCCGAGGAAGTCCAGCGCCCGCGATCCGGCCGCCGCCGCCTCCTCCGCCTCGCCGCGCGCGGCCAGGTCGCCGGCCAACTCCGCGGTGAACAGCGCGCGGTTGCGGGTGAAGTGGGGTTTCTGCAGGCGTACGGCCTGCTGGGCGTGGTCCGCCGCCCGCTCCCACACCCCCAGGGCCGACCAGCACTGCGCCTCCAGGCCCTCCAGTTCCGCCTCACCGAAGAAGCTCATCCACTCGGGGTCGTCGTCGCGGACGCCCCGTGCGAACAGGCGTTGGGCCCGTACGAGTGCCTGCCGGCAGCCGGATGTGTCGCCCAGGCCCGCCCAGCCGCCGGCCTCGCGCAGCGCGAGCAGCGACAGCAGGTGGGGGGAGCCCAGGCTCTTGGCCGCCTGCTGGCCCGCCTGCGCGGCGCGTACCGCCTCGCGGGGGCGGCCCGCGTCGCGGGCGAGGAAGGCCGTGTTGCAGAAGGCGTGTGCCTCCAGTGCGGCGTCCGAGGCGACGCGTGCGGTGGCCAGTGCCTCCGCGTAGTGGGAGCGGGCGTCGGCGTAGCGTCCTGAGTCGTGGGCCAGCCAGCCGACGGAGAGGGCGAGTTCGCCCGCGCCCGCGTGCAGCCGGTCGGCGACCGACTGGCTGCGGGTCCCCGCGTCCAGCAGGTCGTAGGCGGTGCGCAGAGGTCCTGCGGCCCGGTGGTAGAGGCCGGCGCCGCCGTGCCGGTCGTCCAGCAGCCGGATGTGCCGTACGGCCTCCTCGACGGCGCCCGCTTCGGCTTCCCCGGCGTACGCGGTGGTGGTGGGGCGGTCCGCGGACCAGGCGTGGGGCGCGCCGCCGCCGAGGGAGGCGGCGGCGAGGGCGGCGGGTCCGCCCGTCATGAAAGCGCGACGTAGCACGTCGCTCTCCTCGTCGTACTCGGGACAGTTGGGGAATGCGATGAGACCGGAGCTGTCGGGATGGTCGGTGTGCAGCGGGAGTTGGCCGTGGGCGAGGTCGGCCCAGCGCGCGGTGGACCGGTGGGGCGCATCTCCTGCGGTGTGCGCCCCACGAGCGCGCGCCGCGCGACCGCGTACGGACTCCCGGGGTGCGAAGCCCATGTCCGCCAGCGAAGTGCCGGGGAACATGTGCAGGAACACCCGCTCGTAGGCGTAGTTGGGGCACCTGATCTCACCCGACTCGACGCGGCCGATGTACCGCGCGTCGCACGAGACCTGTTCGCCGATCTCGCGTGCCGAACGGCGCACGTTCGCCGCGAACTCTCCGGGGGAGAGGTGCCCCCTCAGCGCCCTGAACGCGGTGTTGGGAGTGTGCTGCGGTCGGGGTGACGTTGAGGGTGACGACGCCATGGCGGAAACGTACCGGCTGTGACGGGTCCGACACCGAGGGTTTGGCTACAAACGGGATATCTCACCCTGCTTCTGCCATGAAGTGCCATCCAATGCGCTGGTTCGCCGCCGTAGCCGTTGACGAAAACAGCCGTTGGACCATGCACAGCGACCGCGAGGAGGGGTCTGAGTTGTCGGACAGTGGCGAAGGCAGCCGCACTACTGGCGCCGGACCGGTACCCGAACCCTGCGACCTGGTGACCGTTCCCGCGCGGCACGGACTGGAGGCGGCGGACATCCTCAGGCTCCGGGACGGGGTCGGCCCCGTGCTGCACGACCGCGCCGGGGACACCCTCGGGTTTCTCGTTCCGCCGGGGACGGCGGACTGCTGGGATCTGCCGGGAAGCGCCTGCACGCAGACGTATGTGCGAGAGGCCCGCGCCGTGGCGAGCTCGGCGGGGGAACCGCCCGTGGCCGGCACGGGGTGGCTGGTGCCGCCCTCCGTGGCGTACGCGCACGCGACCGAGCCCGCGGAGCTGCGGGCGGCGCTGGGCGAGGCCGCCCGCACGATCGAGGCCGCGAGCCGGTTCTGACGGTGGCTCGCGGCGCGGTGTTCGCAGGGTGCTGAGAGCGCGGTGCTCGTGGAGCGTCGAGAGTGCGGTACTCGCGGGGCGCTGAGGGCGCGGTGCTCGTGGAGCGTTGAGGGTGCGGTGCTCGCGGGGCGCTGAAAGCGCGGTGCTCGTGGAGTCCTGCGAATGCGGTCTTCGTGGAGTGCTGAGGGCGCCGCCGTGCCACCGTCGCCTTCGCGTGGTCCCGGTGGGCCGCGCGGAGCCCTCAGCCGAGGTTGCCGGCCGTCAGCGGCCGTAGGCTCCGCCCCGCAGTGCGCGGGTGCCGCCGGGGCAGGCCATGGTCACGCGCTTGGATCCGGAGAGCACCGGGGTGACGTACCGGACCCTGTTCGAGCAGTCGACGAACACGCGGTAGGCGTTGCCCGAGCAGGAGATGGCGAAGTACCGCCCCGAGATGCCGGCGTTCCAGCAGCGCAGCGACGCGGCCTTCGACGGGGCGGCGGCGCCGTAGCGGCCCGACTTGTGCGCGACGCCCTTCGTCGTGCGGCCCGAGCGGGAGTCCTTGGCCGTGAAGTGGGCGTCCGCCGCCACCTGCGCGGTCTGCGGTGCGGCCGGCGCGGACGCCGTCGCGGCGGGGGCCATCGCCCCACCGACTCCGAGCGCCAGCAGCGCGCTCGTACCCAGCACAGCCAGTGAATTACGAACCGTCATTCGCGTGTTCCATTTCTTTGTGTCGCGCGGCCGGCATGGCCGTTCACCCGATTTTCGAGCGACAGGAAAAGAATCGTCGCGAAAGAATGGGGGAATCAATAATTCCTCGCTCTTAATATGATATTTGTGCTGGTCGGCGCAGTGGCGTCGCCCCTTGCGGCACGTCAGGAGAAACGATTCGGCACGTCCGTCGAGAGTCCGAGGGAATCACGCATGTGGGTGACTGCCCTGGCCATGGCTCCACGCATTACCCGTCGGCGGAGGGAGCCGTTTTTCGCCACACAAATCACACGGCCCGATATCCGGCGGCTCCTGAGGGCCCACCGCGTCGGGCGCGCAGTGGGCGGGCGGATACCGGTGGAGCCCGTCGCGGATACTGGGGGCATGGCACGCGGTGAGAAACGACGGGGACGGGACGCCGTCGTCGCGGAAGTCGACGGCGGCACCGCCTCACTGGTGCCCGATCCGGACCGCCCCCGCGCCTGGTCCCTGCTGCTGCACGACGCACCCCAGTCGCACGTCGACCTCGACGACCCCACCCACCTCGGCTTCGAGTACCAGCGCAGGCTCGGCCACATCGTCGACCTCCTCGCCCCGCGGGCGCGCCCCGTGCACGCCCTGCACCTGGGCGGCGGCGCGCTCACGCTGGCCCGCTACCTCGCCGCCACCCGCCCCCGCTCCACCCAGCAGGTGATCGAGGTGGACCCGGCCTTGACCCGGCTGGTCCGCTCCCACCTGCCCCTGGCGAAGGACTGGCGGATCCGGGTACGCGGCGGCGACGCGCGCGAGGGGCTGGCCAAGCTGCCGCCCGGGTGGGCCGACCTCGTCATCGCCGACGTCTTCAGCGGCGCCCGCACCCCCGCCCACCTCACCAGCGCCGAGTTCCTGCACGAGGTGCGGCGCGTGCTGCGGCCCGGCGGCTGGTACGCGGCGAACATCGCAGACGGCGCGCCACTGGCCCACCTGCGTGCCCAGATCGCGACCTGCGCCGCCGCCTTCGACCAGCGGTGTGTGCTCGCCGACCCGGCGGTGCTGCGCGGGCGCCGGTTCGGCAACAGCGTGCTGCTGGCCGCCGACGGTCCGCTGCCCGTCGCCGAGCTGACCCGGCGCACGGCGGGCGATCCCCATCCGGGGCGGGTGGAGGCGGGCCGCTCGCTGGACGCCTTCACCGGCGGGGCGCGGGCGGTCACCGACGCCACGGCGAAGGCGTCTCCAGCGCCGCCCGAGGGCACGTTCGGCTGAGACCTGCGGCAGTGGGACGGCCGCTCCAGCACTCCGCTGGTCAGCCGTCGAACGTCTCGATGCGCGGGCGGGCGTCGTCCCAGCGGCAGAAGACCGACGAGGACGCCGCGCCGGAGGTGAACGTCACCCTGATGTAGCCCTGGTTGTGCCACACCTTCATCTCCCAGCCGGGATCGGGTGTCGCGGACACCAGCGTGGCGGAGTCGGCGCCCATCTCGAAGACGGCTCTGCCGCCGCGTACGGTCGCACCCTTGACCTGCCCGGTGGTGCCCTGCCCCGCTTCCGGCCCCGACGAGGTCGGCCGGGGTTCGGTGGACGGGGACCGCTGCGGTGTCCGGCGGGGCTCTCCCGAGGGTCCTGAGGGTGCGGGGGACGCGGACGGGGAG
>NZ_JASKYT010000440.1:0-5565 GCF_041028275.1 Streptomyces sp. PU-14G | reverse complement strand
CGATCAGTTCCGCGTCGGGGGCGACGTTCCGCTTCACCAGGGCCAGTGCCCCCCCCCCCCCCCCCCCCCCCCCCCCCCCCCCCCCCCCCCCATCCGGGGGGCTCCCTCCCCCGCAGGGGAGGAAGCATGTCCGCCTCCGGATGGGGCCACCGGCCCCGGGCCCCGGGCCCCGGGCCTCGGGCCTCGGCCCTCGGGCCGGGGCTACGGTGCGACCACGACCTCCTGGGCGGCGGCGGTGGCGTCGGGGCCCACGATCAGTTCCGCGTCGGGGGCGACGTTCCGCTTCACCAGGGCCAGTGCGATCGGCCCCAGCTCGTGGTGGCGGGCCGAGGTGGTGACGAAGCCGATCTGCCGTCCCTCCAGCCCCGTGGCGGCGAGCCGCACCGCGTCGCCGTGCGCCGGCAGCCGTACCTCGCTGCCGTCCAGGTGGAGGAAGACCAGGCGGCGCGGCGGCTTCCCCAGGTTGTGGACGCGGGCGACGGTCTCCTGGCCGCGGTAGCAGCCCTTCTCCAGGTGCACAGCGGAGCCGATCCACCCCACTTCGTGGGGGATCGTCCGGTGATCGGTCTCCATGCCGAGGCGGGGCCGCCGCTCCTCGACCCGCAGGGCCTCGTGGGCCAGCACGCCCACCGCGGGCGCGTGCGAGGCGGCGAACGCGGCCAGCTCGGCACGCGGCAGGAACAGGTCGCGCCCGTGGGCGGTCTCCCGTACGGCGTGCACGTGCGCGGGCACCTCGGCGATGGACCCGGCGGGCAGGTGGACGACGGCGACCTCGCTCGTCCGGTCGGCGATCTCCACCCGGTAGAAGAAGCGCATGCTCTCCAGGTAGCCGAGCAGCTCGCCCTGTTTGCCCGGTTCGGTGTGCATCCACACCGTTTCCCCGTCGTCGACGAGCTGGAGCTCCTGTTCGATGTGCCCGTTGGCGGAGAGGATCAGCGCGTCGGTGGCCTGCTGGGCCGGGAGCCGCTCGACATGCTGGGTGAGCAGCAGGTGCAGCCAGGTGAGGCGGTCCTGGCCGGAGACGGTGACCACGCCGCGGTGCGAGAGGTCCACGAAGCCGGTGCCGTCGGCGAGTGCGCGCTGTTCCTTGAACAGGTCGCCGTAGTGGGCGGCGACACCCTCGTCGGGTGCCTCGGCGGCGACGGCGCCCGGCAGCGTGAGCAGGGGGCTGGGGGCGGGAGCAGGGGCTGAACCGCTGCTCGGGTTGGGCGGACTGCTGGAGGACATACGCCCAGCCTACGACGGTCCTTCCGCGCTGCCTTCGGCCTTCGTCCGGCACGTGGCGCACCGCCCGAAGATCGCGAAGTGCTTCATGTCCGTCTCGAAACCGAAGCGCTCGCGCAGCCGGGTGGTGAAGGGCTCGGCCTCGGACAGATCGGCCTCGATCACCTCCGTGCAGTCCCGGCACACCAGGTGCATGTGGTGGTGGCGGTCGGCCAGGTGGTAGGTGGGGGCGCCGTGGCCGAGGTGGGCGTGGGAGACCAGGCCCAGCTCCTCCAGGAGCTCCAGGGTGCGGTAGACCGTCGAGATGTTCACGCTGCCCGCCGTGCGGCGGACCTCGGCGAGGATGTCGTCCGGGGTGGAGTGCTCCAGTTTGTCCACGGCCTCCAGCACGAGCTGGCGCTGCGGGGTGAGCCGGTATCCGCGCGCCCGGAGATCGCTTTGCCAGTCGGTGGTAGCCACGAGGTCCAGTGTAGAAGCGGCGCGGGTCCGGGTGCCCCCGTGGCACCCGGACCCGCCTTACCGGAAGAGCCGGACCCGCCCTACCGGAAGAGAGGGAGCTGGGGGATCAGTTCTGTCCTGCGGTCTTCTTCCGCTTGGCCAGGTACACGGCCGCGCCGCCGATCACGACGAGCGCGCCCGCGCCGCCGACGAGCAGCGGGGTGTTGGAGCCGCCACCGGTCTCGGCCAGGTCGCCGCCGGAGCCGCTGCCCTTGTCCGTACCACCGGCGGGCGCCGGGGTGTTGGCGTCGTCGGAGGAGTCGTCACCGGGCTTCTGCGACGGCTCGGCGGTGGGCTTGTGGGTGGGCTTCTGGGACGGCTTCTCGCTCGGCTCGTCCGTCGGCTTCTCGGTCGGCTTCTCGGTCGGCTTGGGCTTGGTGGCGTCGACGCTGTAGGTCTGCGTGACGCTGTTGTTGCTGGTGTCGGGGTCGTTCTTGTCGCCCTTGATCTCGGCACGCAGCGTCTGCTTCTTGCCGGAGAGGCTGGCCGGGAGGTCCATGTTCTCCAGCGCGTCGCCGTCGGCGGCCAGATTGGCCTCGATGACGACCTTCTTGGCGCTCCAGGACTTCACGGTGCCCTTGTCGACCTTCGGCTTGGCCGTGAAGGTGACGTTCTTGACGGCGGTCACCGTGACGGTGGCCGTGGCGGCCTCGGGCCCGTGGTTGCCGAAGTTGCCGCCGATGCCGTCGCCGAGGACCTTGCCGGAGTTCTTGTCGTAGAGGATGCCCGACGTGAGGCCGACGTTCAGCTCGGCGCCGCTGTCGTAGGCGAACGCGCCGGCCGCGGTGGCCACCTGGGTGGCGGCCAGACCGCCGAGGAGGGCGACGGTGGCGGCGGCGGAAGTGATGCGGGAACGATTCACAGAAAGAGCCTTTTCCCCGTTGGGCAGCCGGGCGCGGCGGCGGATGCGTGCGGGAACACACGCGCTGAGGGCCGCCGGGGCCCGTGCCGGTGAATGGATTAACGCCATTCTTATCACTCAGGGGTACGCATTAGCTCCGCTCGCGGACGGTGAACCGACCGTCCGGTAGCGTGCGACAACCGCCTGTGACCTGCCCGAATGCCGGCGAGAAAAGAACCCGGAGAAGCCGAAGAGCCGCTTTCCGGCTGCTGACCGGAAAACGGCTCTTGCACAGCTTTCACAATCGTGACACCGCTGAGACGCCTGGTGCCGCACTGTGACGCGGCACCTGGCCGCGGTCGGCTGTACTCAGCGGAAGAAGGCGATACCGTCGTCCGGCAGGTCCACGACGTCCTTCGCCCACTCCTTGGGGTCGACGACCTTCTTCAGCTGCGCCGACATGTAGGGGTGCAGCGGCGTCTGCGGTGTGGCCTTCTCGCCCACCCACATCAGATCGCCGTTCACATAGCCGTACAGCCGCTTCCCGCCGCTGTACTCACCCGCCGCCTCGGTGCGGGCCACCGCGTCCGTCGCCAGATCGATCTGCGGCTTCTGGTCGGCCAGCTCCCCGTACCAGACCTCCGCGATGCCCTGGTCACGGATCATCACGACCTCGACCTTGCGGTCCTTGTCGACCCGCCAGTACCCCGTCTCGGTCTCCAGCGGGCGGACCTTCCTGCCCTCCGCGTCCAGCTCCCAGGTGTGCGAGAAGTACTCCAGGAAGTCACGCCCGTCGTGGGTGAAGGTGACCTCCTGCCCGAAGTTGCACTTCTTCTCGCCCTCGCCCTCGCCCTGCCTCTCACTGAGGTCTGCCACCCCCGCGCCGGTCCAGTTGCCGAGCAGGAAGGCGAGGGGGACGAGGTCCGGGTGCAGGTCGGACGGAATCTCGATCATGATGCGCTCAAGTCGTCTCGAAGGTCCGGGTCAGCTGTGGCCGCGCTCAGCGCTGACCCTGGTACAGCTTCTTGAAGGTCAGCCCGGCGAAGGCCACGGTGCCGATGCAGACCAGGACCATCAGGGCGGTGAAGAATGCCTCAAGCACGGGGCGGCTCTCCTTGGGCGGTGTTCTGGGACCTGCCCGAGTCTAGTCGCCACCGCGAGGGGCGGCCTCCCGAGGGGGCCGCTCGGCGCCTGCCCGCGAGGCCCCAGGGGAGCTCAGTAGACGAGGGCCTGCACGCCCTCCGGCATGATCTCGCTGACGAAGACCTGTGCGCCCGCGATACGGACGCCCTCGGTGACGTCCTTCTCCTCGATGCCCCTGCGGGCCGCGCACTGGGTGCACAGGGTGATGCGGCCCCCGCTCGCCCGGACGGCCTCCACGAGGTCGGGCAGCGGAGCCGCGTGCGGCAGCTCGAACTCCGCGGCGCGGCCCGGGAGGGCGAACCAGGCGGACTCGCCGGTCAGCCACAGGCTGACCCGGGTGCCGCTGGCCGCTGCCACGGAGGCCACGGTGAACGCCTGCGAACACCTCTCGGGGGCGTCAGCCCCCGCGGTGACCTTGATGACGAGCGTGCTGCGGGTTGCCATGGCCACCAGCCTACGGGGCTGCCCGCCTGCGGGGCTGCCCACCTGCGGGGCTTCCCGCCTGCGGGGCTTCCCACCTGCGGGACTTCCAGCCTGCGGGCGGCCCACCGCTGGTGGGCGCCCACCAGCGGAGGGCGCCCACCAGGGGAGGTCACACCGCGATGGTGACCTCGGACAGGTTGCCCGTCTGGGCGATGACGGTGCGGTCGGCCGTGCCGCCGGGCACCAGGGCGCGGACGGTCCAGGTGCCCTCGGCGGCGTAGAAGCGGAACTGGCCGGTGGCGGAGGTCGGTACCTCCGCGGTGAACTCCCCGGTGGAGTCGAGCAGCCGTACGTACCCGGTCACGGGTTCCCCGTCACGGGTGACGCTGCCCTGGATCGTCGTCTCGCCGGGCTTGGCGCTGGCGGCGTCCGGGCCGCCTGCCTGTGCTCCGCACATGGTGGTTCTCCCTGGAGTGGTTCGCGGAAGGGGCGGGGGTCAGTTCGAGCCGAGCTCGACGGGGACGCCGACGAGGGAGCCGTACTCGGTCCAGGAGCCGTCGTAGTTCTTGACGTTCTCCTGGCCCAGCAGCTCGTGCAGCACGAACCAGGTGTGGGCGGAGCGCTCGCCGATGCGGCAGTAGGCGATGGTGTCCGTGCCCAGGTCGACGCCCTCGCCCTGGTAGAGCTCGGTGAGCTCGTCGTCGGACTTGAAGGTGCCGTCGTCGTTGGCCGACTTCGACCACGGGATGTTGCGCGCGCTGGGCACGTGTCCTGCGCGCTGCGACTGCTCCTGCGGCAGGTGGGCGGGGGCCAGCAGCTTGCCGCTGAACTCGTCGGGGGAGCGCACGTCGACCAGGTTCTTGGTGCCGATGGCGTCGACGACCTCGTCGCGGAAGGCGCGGATGGAGGTGTCCTGCGGCTTGGCCCGGTAGGCGGTGGCCGGGCGCTCGGGTACGTCGGAGCCGTCGACCAGGTCGCGGGAGTCCAGCTCCCACTTCTTGCGGCCGCCGTCGAGGAGACGGACGTCCCCGTGGCCGTAGAGCTTGAAGTACCAGTAGGCGTAGGCGGCGAACCAGTTGTTGTTGCCGCCGTAGAGGACGACGGTGTCGTCGTTCGCGATCCCCTTGGCGGACAGGAGGTTCTCGAAGCCCTCCTGGTCGACGAAGTCGCGGCGGACCGGGTCCTGGAGGTCCTGCTTCCAGTCGATGCGGACGGCGTTCTTGATGTGGTTCTTGTCGTAGGCCGAGGTGTCCTCGTCCACCTCGACGAGGACCACCTTCGGGTCGTCGATGTGGGCCTCGACCCACTCGGCGTCGACCAGTACGTCGCTGCGGCTCATGCTGTCTCTCCTCATGGGTGGATGGGTGCGGCGGAGGGCGAGTGGGGCGTACGTGGGCGCGGGGCGCGATCCCCCACCGCACGCGGCGGGAGCCGCG
>NZ_JASKYT010000044.1:0-31846 GCF_041028275.1 Streptomyces sp. PU-14G | reverse complement strand
CTCTCGTGGCTGGCGCCCGTGGCGCAGCCCGCGACGGCCGGTCCGGTGGTCAGCGCCGTTCCGCACCTCGGGCGGCGGCCGGGTCGCCCGGTCGGGCGGGGGCCGCTCGCGGGGCGGGGTCTAGTCCTCCGTGGCCCCTTCGGTCGACTGGAGGCGGGTCATGGGGCCGTAGAGGTCGACCAGGCGGGCGAACTCGTCCGCGTCGTGGAAGCGGACCGCTCCTCGCCCGTACTCCTTCGCGGCCTCGACGGCGAACCGCCCCGCCGCGGCGATGTCGCTCTCGTGGCTGGCGCCCGTGGCGCAGCCCGCGACGGCCGGTCCGGTGGTCAGCGCCAGGCCGACCACGGGCGCGGAGGTCGCCACGCACGGCTGCATGATCGAGTTGATGTGGTGGACGCCGTTGCCGTACGGCGTGATGTCCTGCGTGGTGATCGGCAGCACGTGCGCGTCCTCGCCCGTCACGGTCTCCAGCAGGCCCAGCAGGTCGTCGCTGACCCGCAGGATCCACCCCTCCTTGACCGTCGGCGAGAGGGCGACGCCGCGGTGGTTGAGCAGCCGGTTGCCCTTGGTGGTGTCGATGGAGACGACGGCGTCCATGGCCACGTCGATCTCCTCGCGGTTGCAGTCGAGGATCGAGACGGGCGAGTCCATGAACGGCACCGGGTCGTGCGGCCGGGTCGGCGCGTCGGGGCACACGTGGGTGCTGAGGATGACGTCGCCGTCGAGCACGTCGCCGCGCCCGTACATGTCCAGCAGCTTGGCCGCCGCGGCCAGTGCCGCCACGGCGCCGTCCGCGTCCGAGACGATGCCGGTGCGCTCAGGCCGGGCGCCCACGCCGCCGAGCCGGCCGAGGATGCCGAGGGTGGGCGCGCCGCCGCCCGTAGCGGCGCCGGAGCGGCCGGGGACGACGACCTTCACGAAGTCGGTGCCTCCCTTGGCGCCCTCGACGCGGGTGACGGAGATCTCCACCCGCTCGGCGGCCGTCGCCGGGTCCGGGTGGCCCGCCTGAGTGAGCGCCTGGTCGAGCACGCCGCGCAGGTGGGCTGCGAGGGAGTGCCCGTCGGCCTGCGGCCGGTCGAGAAGGTCGATGACGTCGAGTACGTGCTTGAGCACCGTGGGCTCCTTGGTACGGGTCGTGCGATTGTGCGGGAAAGGTGCTGCCGCCGTGCCGATGCGGGACGTGGCCCGCGCGGCGTGCCGGTGCCGGGCGCCGCCCGCGCGGCGTGCCGACGTGGGCTCCCCGGCGGCGTAGCGGTGCGGGGTGCCCTTGACCGTTCGCCGGTGCGGGATGCCCCCGGCCGTTCGCCGGTGCGGAGGGGTCCGACCGTTCGCCGGTGCGGGACGCCCCCACCGTTCGCCGGTGCGGGGGGGCCGCGGCGGCTGGCGAGGCCGCCGCCGGGTGCGGGCGCACCTTCCCGGTGCGGGGTCCGGCGTGCGGGCGGCCCGGCGCCGACGCACGAGGACGGCGTACGGGGCCGACGCGCGGTCCCGGCCTGTTTCCAGGAGGTCCGCCGTGGGCGGTGCGATCCGGCCTCGCGCGACGGGTGGGCGTGGGGCGGRTCTCTGCCCGGCCCGGGGCTCGGGTGCGGTCCTTGCCCCGGGTACGGGCGGGCGGCCGGGTCGGGGTAGCCGTCGGCCGTTGCGGCCAGCGTGCTCCCACGATTCCGAGAGAGCAACCTTTTCCCTATATGAGGGACAGTGAATCGGGTAACGGTAGAGTGCGAGCGTGACTACCGATCGAGGAGCACCGCTCCAGACCGCGGACCGCGCTCTGCAGGTCCTGCTCGCCTTCACCCACGACCGGGAGGAGTGGGGCGTGACCGACCTGGCGGCGGAATGCGGCTGGGACAAGTCGGTCACCCAGCGGCTCCTGGCCTCCCTCGCGCACCGGGGCTTCCTGGTCTCCGACGCCGTCACCCGGCGCTACCGGCTCGGCCCCGCCGTCTGGCACATGGCGACCGCCTGGGAGCGGCACGGCGGGATGGCCGCACTCGTGCGGCCGGCCCTGCGCGAGCTGGCCGCGGTCAGCGGGGTGACCGCGCTGTTCGCCGTGCCCGACGGGGCGCACCTGCGCTGCGTCGACTCGGCGGACGGCACCCTCGGCCCCCTGCGGGCCTACCGGCTGGCCGACGAGCTGTACCCGGGGCACGCGGGCGCGACCTCGCGCGCCTACTTCGGCATGCTCACCCCCGGCGCCCGCGCGGCGGTCCTCTACGGGCGCCCCATGGCTCGCTTCAGCGAACTGACCGTCACCGATCCGGCTCAGCTGGAGGAGCTGATGTGCCGGGTGCCGGCGGACGGCTTCGCGTACTCCGAGGGCGAGTACGACCCGGCGACGGCGGGGCTGGCCGTGCCCGTGGTGGTGCGCTCGCAGCCGGTCGGCTCGCTCACCCTGGTCGGACCGCACGAACACCTCGCCGGCAAGCAGCAGGAGCTGCTGGCGCCGCTGCGCTCCGCCGCACAGGACCTCGGCGAGCTGCTCACCCCGCGCCGGGTGCGGGGCGCCCGCCGCCCCGAGACCGCCCGAAGCTGAGAGACCGCCCGGAGCTGAGAGACCGCCGCCTGCGGGAGGGGGCGCCAAAGCCGCAAGAACGCCAAAGCCGCAAGTACGCAGAAGTTGAGAGACCGAAAGGCCGAACCACCCATGAAGCTGTTGCTGCTGTCCAACTCCTCCGCTCCGGGACGCGCGTATCTCGACCACGCGCGCGAGGTGATCGCCGACCATCTGGCAGGGGTCGAGGAACTGCTGTTCGTCCCCTACGCGCTGGCCGATCACGACGGCTACACGGCGAAGGTCGCCTCCTTCATGGAGGGGCTCGGCATCCGCGTGTCCGGCGTGCACACGGCGGACGACCCGCGTGCGGCCGTGGCCGCGGCGCGGGCGGTCTTCATCGGCGGGGGCAACAGCTTCCGGCTGCTCAAGTCGCTTCAGGAGCGCGGGCTCAGCGAGGCGATCGCCCGGCGCGTGCGCGAGGACGGCGTGCCGTACATGGGCTCGAGCGCGGGCACCAACATGGCCTGTCCCACGCTGCGGACCACCAACGACATGCCCATCGTCCAGCCGGCCTCCTTCGAGACGCTGGACCTGGTCCCCTTCCAGATCAACCCGCACTATCTCGACCCGCAGCCGGGCAGCGCCCACATGGGCGAGACCCGCGAGGAGCGGCTGACGCAGTTCCTGGAGGAGAACGACGTCCCCGTCCTCGGGCTGCGCGAGGGGACCTGGCTGCGCCGCACGGACGGCGCGCTGGAGTTGGGCGGTGTCGCGGCGGGCGCCCGACTGTTCACCGCGGACGCCGATCCCGCCGAGTACGCACCCGGTGCCGACCTGGGCCACCTGCTGTCCGCGCGGGCGCGTTTCGACCACCGCACGGCCTGACGGGTCCGTCCGCCCTCCGCCCGGGCCCACGGGTGCGCCCATCCTCCGCCCGGCCGACGGGTGCGCTCCTGCCGCACGGGCCGACCGACCGCACCGAGGCGGAGCGTGCCCGTCAGTCCCTGTTGGGCGATAGAGGTTCCTCCGAACCCGCGCTTCGGTCGAACACACGGTAGGCCGGCGCCCGTGCGGGCCGTACCGTGTGCCGATGCACTACGGCACGTCACGGGGGCAGGCGGGGAGTTCGTTCGACGGCGCGACCGCGCGGCGGCTGCGCGAAGAGCTGCGCATGGCACCGGCCGACGTCGCGTACGGGATGCGCGCCGCCTACGGCATGGCCGTCGACGCACGCACCGTCGCCGCCTGGGAGGCGGGGGTGGCCGCACCGGACGAGCGGCAACTCGCCGCGCTCGCGGGCGCGCTGTGGTGCTCGGCCTCCGACCTGATGGGCAGCCCGGGAACGCTGCGCGAGTACCGCATGGCGCGGGGCGCCTCGCGCGCCGACATCGCGCTGGAGATCGGGATGGACCCGGACGCCTACGCCCATATCGAGGACACCGGTGCCTGGACGGGGGACGCGCGGCAGGCCGACGCGCTGGCGCGGGTGCTGCGGCTGCCGGTGCCCGCGCTGATCGAGTTCACGGGGCGGGACGAGGAGTTGGCGGCCCTGCTGCGCAAGGCCGCCACCACGCGGTGGCAGGCGTATGTGAACCCCGTCCGCGCGCTGGTGCCGCTGCCCCGGGAGTTCGTGGAGGAGGGGCTGCGCGCTCTGCACGCCGGGTACCAGTCCACCACCGCGGCGTCCCTGGGCTGGGGGCAGCCGGCCTCCGCCACCTCACGCGAGGCGGGCCGCACCTTCCTGGAGGAGGTCCTCTCCCACTTCTGGGAGGCCATCGAGGGCTGAGGGCGGCGGGCGGACGGCCGCCCGTGACCTGTCGTCCCGTGGCCGCGCGCGGACAGACGGAAGGGCGTCGGGAGAGCGTGATGGCTGCTCTCCCGACGCCCTTCGCGCCGCCGTGTGTGTCAGGCGGGGGTCTTGTCGTGTCCTGGCACGGAGTCGGGCTCGTCCCGTTCGTAGGAGATGCCTTCTCCCGGCTCCATGGGGTGGGCGACCACTTCCTCGTCGCGGCGGGAGCGTCCCAGGTGGTTGAAGACCAGGTTGAGGACGATGGCGGTGACGCATCCCGTGGAGATGCCGGAGTCGAGGATGATCTTCGCGCTGTCGGGGAACGCGTGGTAAAAGTCGGGCGCCGCGATCGGTATGAGGCCGACGGCCAGCGCGGTGCCGACGATCAGCACGTTGTTGTCCTTGCTGAGGTCGGCCTTCATCAGCGTCTGGATACCGCTCGCCGCGACGGAGCCGAAGAGGACGACGCCCGCCCCGCCGAGGACCGGCTGCGGTACGGAGGCGACGAGCCCCGCGGCCATCGGGGACAGGCCCAGCAGAATGAGGATGCCGCCCCCGGTGGCGACCACGTACCGGCTGCGGATGCGGGTCATGGCCACCAGGCCGATGTTCTGCGCGAAGGCGCTGCACATGAAGCCGTTGAAGAAGGGGCTGAGGGCGGAGCCGAGCATGTCGGCGCGCAGGCCGCCCGCGATGGTCTTCCGGTCGGCGGGGCGGTCCACGACCTCGCCGAGGGCGAGCATGTCCGCGGTCGACTCGGTCATGGAGACCAGCATCACCACGCACATCGACACGATCGCCGGGATCGCGAACTGCGGGGCGCCGAAGTGGAAGGGCGTGGGGAAGCCGACGGGGTCGGACTCCGTCACCGCGGTGAAGTCCGTGATGCCGACGGGTATCGCGATCAGCGTGCCGATCACGAGGCCGATCAGCACCGCGATCTGCTTCATGAACCCGGTGGTGAAGCGGCGCAGCACCAGGACGATCACCAGGGTGAGCCCGGCCATGCCGATGTTGCTGAAGTCGCCGTAGTGCGGGCTCTTCTCGTCACCGCCCATGGCCCAGTTGAAGGAGACGGGCATCAGCGAGACGCCGATGAGGGTGATGACGCTGCCGGTGACGACCGGCGGGAAGAACCTGATGAGCTTGGAGAAGAACGGGGCGATGACGAAACCGAGCGCGGCGGCCACCATGGTCGCGCCGAAGATGACGGGGAGCGTGTCCTCGGGGCCCGAGGACTTGGCTATCGCCAGCATCGGGGCGACGGCGGCGAAGGTGGCGCCGTTGACGAAGGGCAGTCGGGAGCCGACCTTCCAGAAGCCGAGCGTCTGGAACAGCGTGACGATACCGGCGAGGAAGAGGCTGGCCCCGGTGAGGAACGCCAGTTCGGTGGGGGAGAGTCCCACCGCCGCGCCGACGACGAGCGGGGGTGCGACGACTCCCGCGTACATCGCGGCGACGTGCTGGAGGCCGGTGGTGAACAACTTCAGCGGCGGCATGCCCTGGTCGACCGGGTGTTTGGGGTCAGCGGGGCGCTGTGGGTCCAGTGAGCCCTGCGAGCCCTGACCCGGTGCGTCCCCACTGCCGTCGGCCGTCTTTCCTTGCGTGGTGAACCTGGGCGTCTTGGCCACGGGGTCCTCCTGTCGTTTACGGCGCCGTCGCGGCACTCGAGTTTCCGGAGGTGCTGCGGTGTGCAAGGTGGTGGTTGGGGTGTTGCTGGGGTGCTGGTCGCGCAGCGGGTTGCTGCGTCCTGCGGTGGTGCGGTGCGCCCGTGCGATGTCCGGAGCATGACAGGAGCCAGGTGTTCCGGAGCCTCGTCGTGGAAGGCGAACCGGCCGGGGGCCGTCCCCCCCGGCCGGTGTCTGAGGGGTCGACCGGGCACTCCGAGTGGGGCGCCCGGCCTGCGGACCGCCGCGAAGCGGCCCGCGCCGTGCCGTCGACCGGCTGTCAGCCGGCGTCGGCGGCGATCCTGGCGAGGCGGCGCGCCTCGTCCCGCGCGCCGCGCGCGATGTCGTCCTCGTCCGCGCGGGTCAGGCGGCCGTCCTCGACGACCGGTACCCCGTTGACGAGGGAGAGGGTGACCGGAGCCGCGGCCCCCAGAACGAGCGCGGCCACCGGGTCGGCGATGGAGGAGTGCCCGATCCCGTCGAGCTTCCACAGCACCACGTCGGCGAGCTTCCCCGCCTCCAGGGAGCCCGTCTCCTGTGCCCGGCCCAGCACCCGCGCACCGCCCACGGTGCCAAGGCGCAGCGCCTCGCGGGTGGTCAGTGCGTTCTCCTTGTGCGCGCCGAGACGGTTGATGAGCAGCGCGTTGCGCAACTCGGTGTGCAGCTCACCGGACTCGTTGGAGGCCGTACCGTCCACGCCGAGGCCCACGGGTACGCCCGCCGCGAGCATGTCGGGGACCCTGGCGATACCGGCGGCCAGGCGCGCGTTGGACGAAGGGCAGTGCGCGGCACCCGTCTTCGTGCGGCCGAACGCCTCGATGTCCGCGTCGGTCATGTGGACGCAGTGCGCCATCCACACGTCCTCGCCCAGCCAGCCGACCGACTCGAAGTAGTCGGTCGGGCCCATGCCGAACAGCTCGTGGCAGAACTTCTCCTCCTGAGCCGTCTCCGAGCCGTGCGTGTGCAGGCGTACGCCCTTGCGGCGGGCCAGTTCGGCGCCCTGGCGCATCAGTTCGGTGGACACGGAGAACGGGGAGCAGGGCGCCACGGCGACGTGCCGCATCGAACCGAACGAGGCGTCGTGGTGGGCGTCGATGGCCTTCTCGGTCTCCGCCAGCGCGCCGTCCAGCGTCTCGACGGCGAAGTCCGGCGGCAGCCCGCCGTCCGAGGTGCCGCGGTCCATGGAGCCGCGGGCAGCGGTGAAGCGGACGCCGAGCTCGCCGGCCGCGCGTATCTCGGCGCCCAGCAGATCACCGGCGCCGCGCGGGAAGACGTAGTGGTGGTCCATGGCGGTGGTGACACCGCCGCGCGCCATCATCCCCAGGGAGCCGCGGGCCGCCGCGTACACCATCTCCTCGTCGATACGCGCCCAGGTGGGGTAGAGGGCGACCAGCCAGTCGAAGAGGGGGGAGTCCGTGGCCAGACCGCGGGTGAGCCACTGGTAGAAGTGGTGGTGGGTGTTGACCAGGCCTGGGGTGAGCAGGTGTCCGGTGCCGTCGACGCGGCGCGTGACGTCGCGCAAGCCCTCGGGAGCGTCACCCGGGCCGACGGACTCGATCCGGTTGCCGTTGACGACGACGTGACCGGTCGCGTACTCGGTGTCCTGCGCGTCGACCGTCGCGATCGCACACTTCTCGATGACGATGCGGCCGGTAGCCGCGGCTTGTTGGTCCGCCATGGGGTCCTCGTTCGGGGGGTTAGCGGCCCCGCCAGGGCTCTTCCCGTCTCCGTGCGGAGGTTCCGTCCCGGGCCCCGCGGTCCGCAGGGAACGGACCGCCCTCCCGGGCCGGCCCGCCGGGCAGGCGGGCCGGCCGAGGGAGTCCGGGGCCGGGACACGGTCCCCGGAAGGTGGGAAGGGGCAGGCAGGGGTGGATCAGAGGTTGGTCATGTCCACGGGGATGCGAGGGGTGGCACCGTCGCGGAGGACCGTCGCCTCGATCAGGCCGTAGGGCCTGTCCGCTGCGTAGTAGACCGCCCCGTCCGCCGCCTCGTTCTTGATGTCGAACGGCGACAGGTCGACGCGGAAGTGGTGCTTGTTCGGCATCGAGAAACGGATCTCGTCGATCTCGGGCCGGCTGTTGATGACGCGCGAACCCATCTGGTAGAGGGTCTGCTGGAGCGAGAGGGAGTACGTCTCGGCGAAGGCGTGCAGCATGTGCTTCTTCGTCTGGGCGTAGGACTTCTCCCAGTGGGGCGTCCGCTCCTGCTCGGCACCGGTGTAGTTGTGCCGCCACACGGCGCTGACCGAGGTGGCCAGGATGCGGTCGTAGTCCTCCTGGAGCGTGGTGTAGCGGTCCTTGATGTAGCCCCAGAACTCCGAGTTGGTGGAGTTGAGGACCGTCAGGTCCTTCAGCCCCGAGAGCACCTCGACGCTGTCACCGTCGTAGGTGATCTGCGCGGTGCGTGTCTCCTGGCCCTTGCGGACGAAGGAGTGCTTGACCTCGTCCGCGCCGATGAACTTGGAGTTGGCGTCGGAGGTCTCGATCCGCTCCCACTCGTACTCCTCGATGCGGATACGGGCCTGGTGGATCGGCTCGGTGTCGTCGACGAAGTGCCGGGCCAGCAGGAGGCCGAACGCCTCGGCCGACTCGATGCCGTGCTCCTTGGCGTAGGCGAACACCGTGTTCTTGGTGGTGTCGGTCGGCAGGACGTGGGCGTTGGAGCCCGAGTAGTGCACGTCGTCCAAGTCGCCGCTGAGGGCGACCGAGACGTTCAGGTCCTTGATGTGGTGGGTGTCGCCGTCCCGCGTGATCTTGACGACGCGGTTCTCCGCCTTGCCGTACTGGTTCTGGCCGAGAATCGTGGGCATAGGTGTCAGCTCCCTCGGTACACGGAGTAGCCGAACGGGTTGAGCAGCAGCGGCACGTGGTAGTGCTCGCCCGGGTCGACCGCGAACACGATGGTGACCTCGGGAAAGAAGCTGCCTGGTGCGCTGTCCCTTACGCGGGGGGCGTCCTGCTGTTCCGCGGCTTCGCGCTCGCTGCGCGAATTCGAACTGTGCTGTTCCACGCTGTGCTTATCGACGAAGTACGGCTCCGTCTCGAAGACGAGCCGTACGTGCGTGGTGCCTTCCGGCAGCGCCGGAAAGTCCTTGCAGCGCCCGTCGGCGTCGGTTTGCGACGCCCCGTGCGCGGCCCATGCGGCCTGTCCGTCACCCTGGCGTACGAAGAGCTGTACGCCGACCTCCGCGGCCGGGCGGCCGCGGCTGGTGTCCAGGATGTGCGTGGACACCGAGGTGCTCGTCGCGTCGCTCATGCCGTGGGGGCTCCTTCCTCCGTGAGGCGGGTGAGCCGAAGACGGTTGATCTTCGCCAGCTCCTGCCGCACGATCTCCCGCTCCTGCCGGGGGGAGTTGTCGATCCGGTGACGAACGGCGTCCCTCATCTCCTCGGCGCTCTTGCCGGTGGCGCAGATGAGGAACACGTGCCCGAACTTGTCCTGGTAGGCCAGGTTGAGTTCGAGCATCTCGGCCTTCAACGCCTCGGAGGCGCCGGCCATGCTCCGCTGTTCGCGGGCCGAGGTCGGGTCGCCGGGCTTGGGGCGGCCGATGGGCGGGTGCCCGGCCATGGCCTCGTCGAGGCCCTCGTCGGTGAGAGCCCTGGTGGCCTCGTCACTCGCCGCGAAGAGGGCCTCGGCGCTGTCGTACGGTCGCCGGGAGAGCAGCGCGCTCCCCCAGCTTCCGGCGGCGCACACGTCGTGGAGCGCGGCGCGCGCCTCGGCGTCCTTGGCGGTGTTGAGCCAGGTGAGACCTGGCGTCGAACGCGAAGTCACGGGACCTCCGTGGCCGTGGTGCTGTTCGGGCTGGGAATAGCTAAGTCCCCTGGCAACACCACGTCAACAGTTTGTTGAAGCCTTTTCGACATCTTGGAAACGAAAGCCCGCCATGCGGAAGCATGGCGGGCTTTCCTTCGCGGTCCCCGGCCCGAGGCCGGGCCCCGTCACTCCGAGCGGCTGTTGTCCCGGTTCAGGTAGTTGTAAACGGTGAAGCGCGAAACCCCCAGGGCGCCGGCCACCGTCTCCACCCCGTGCCGGACCGAGAACGCTCCCCGCGTCTCCAGGATCCGGACCACCGACTGCTTGGTCCTGCGGTCGAGCTGAGCGAGCGGCACCCCGTGCCGTCTCTCCAACTCCGCCAGGAGATGGTCGAGGGAGTCGGACAGGTGCGGCAGCCGTACGGCCACCACGTCCTCGCCCTCCCAGGCGAGGACCACGTCGTCCCCCTGCGCCTGGCCCGGCTCCACCATCGCCCCACCCATGGCGTCGACCAGCGGCTTGACCGCCACGACGAACGGGTGCGCCGAGGCGTGCGGCTCCTCCCCCATCAGCCCTCGTCCTCCCCGATCACGTTGACCTGCAGGGAGACCCGGGTCGCCCCCGCCTCCAACGAGCGGCGCAGCAGCTCGGTCACGGCAGCCAGCACCTGCTCACCGGAGCCCTCGGCGGTGTTGCCGAAGGGGCCGACGTCCACGGCATCCAGTGCCGCGCCCTGGACGACCTGACGGGCCACGACAGCGTGCTGAGGAGCCTCGTCGAGGTCGAAAGGCTCGGTCGTGAACTCCACACGCAAGCGTTCCATGGGCCACACACTACCGAGGGCATCCGCGCCCGGGACTCCTCAGTGCAGCTCCTCCAGCAGCTCCTCGATGAACGAGGCCGTCTCCGCCGGCGAGAACGCCTCCGCACACAGCCGGTCCATGATCAGCGTGTACTGGTCGATCTCGGCGGGCTTGTCGAGGTAGACCGCGTTGGTCAGGTGCTCCAGGTAGACCTTGTCCGGCAGGTCGGGGTCGGCGAACCTGAGCAGCGTCACCGGCGTGCCGGCCGCCGCCGCGGTCACCTCGAAGGGCGCGACCTGGAGGCTGACGTGCGGCAGCCGCACGATCTTCAGCAGGTGCTCCAGCTGCGCCCGCATCACCTCCGCGCCACCGAAGGGCCGGCGGACCACGGCCTCGTCGACCACGGCCCACAGGTGCGGCGGATCCGCACGGTGCAGCAGCTTCTGGCGGGCCATGCGAAGATCCACGATCCGCGCGACCTTGCGGGGCTCGGTGTTGGGGTAGCCGAGGCGGCTGACGGCGTGCGCGTAGTCCTCGGTCTGCAGCAGGCCTGGCAGGAACTGGACCTCGTACGTCCTGATCATGGAGGCCGCGTCCTCCAGGCCGAGGTGCAGCTCGAACCAGTCCTCCAGCACGTCCGAGTACTGGTACCACCAGCCCGGCGAGTTGGCCTGCCGGGCGAGATCGAAGAACTCCTCGCGCTCCTCGGGATCGTGGATGCCGTAGAGCGTCAGCAGATCCCGCAGGTCGCGTTCCTTGGCGCCGACCTGGCCGCGTTCCAGGCGGGTGATCTTGGCGTGGGAGCCACGGATGGCGCGGCCCGCGTCCTCCCGGGAGATGTCCAGCGCCTGCCGCAACCTGCGCAGCTTGACACCCAGAATGATGCGCAGCGCCGTGGGACCGTTCGGCTGTTCCTGCGCGGCCCCGCGCGACGGCGCCCCGGACGGCTGCATCATGGCGGACATTCCGACTCCCAAGGGTGACTGGGCGGTCACAACAGTGTGGCACCTGCGCACCGGTCCGGTACAGGCACCGGGAGAATACGCGCCCCGGCGGGCCCCTGTCCGCCGTGACGCCTCCATACTCCCTCCCAAAGAACCGCGCAACCACCCTCCCGGACACGGTAGTTGGTAGCGCAGAATGGGACGCTCGGACACCGGAGGCCACTACGATGCCGCCCACAGCTCAGGCCTGACGACAGGGGCGGACACATGGACCGGAACGGCGAGCGGCGACGGCGGACGGAGCGCGCCGCCAGGCCACCACACAGCGGGCGCGACCTGGGCCTCGACCGGCACCACAGCGCCCGTATCTACGACTACTTCCTGGGCGGCAAGACCAACTTCCCGCCGGACCGCGAGGTGGCCGAGAAGCTGCTGGCCGCCTTCCCCGGGTTCCGCAACGCCGCCCGCGCCAACCGCGCTTTCATGCACCGCGCCGCGCGGTTTCTGGCCGAGCGCGGCATCCACCAGTTCCTGGACATCGGCACCGGCATCCCCACCAGCCCCAACCTGCACGAGGTGGTGCAGGCGATGGCGCCGCGGGCCCGCGTCGTCTACGCCGACAACGACCCGATCGTGCTCGCGCACGCCCGCGCCCTGCTGACCGGCTCGGCCGAGGGGCGCACGGCGTACGTGGACGCGGACATCACCCAGCCGGACAGCATCCTGCACTCCCCGCAGGTACGCGAGACGCTCGACCTCGACCAGCCGGTCGCCCTGTGTCTGGTGGGGCTGCTGCACTACATCACCGACGAGCACGACGCGCACGGCATCGTCCGGCACCTGGTCGAGGCGATACCCGCCGGCAGTTACGTCGTCCTCTCCCAGTGCACCCCGGACTTCGCACCCGAGGAGTGGGAGCAGGCCATGGAGGTCTACAAGATGGACGGGGGCAGCGCACAGGTGCGGCCGAGACAGGAGTTCGCCCGCTTCTTCGAGGGGCTCGACCTGATCGAGCCGGGCATCGAGGTGCCGCACCGCTGGCACCCGGACGAGGACACCTCCCAGGTCGTGAACCTGCCTCCGGACGATCCGGGGGACACCACGGACGCACTCGTGAGCATGTGGGCGGGGGTCGCCCGCAAACCCTGAGGAGGCGCGCCGGCGGCGCGTACGCACCGAGCCCCGGGCTCCGTCATCGCGACGGAGCCCGGGGCTTTTCGCGGTCTGCGACCGACTGCGGCCGACTGCGGCTCTTGACAGGACGGCCGAGCGGATAGCAGTCTTCCAGTGAGCAGAATACGAGTTTCACCATACGGAATTACTCGACGCGCTCACTGGACGAAAAACCAAAGGAAGGGAGGGCGGTCGCAGTGGTCTCCTCGGACCGGTTCACCGTCAACGCCTCGATCCTCTTCACCGAGCTGCCCCTGCTGGAGCGCCCGGCAGCCGCCTCCGCCGCGGGATTCGACAAGATCGAGCTGTGGTGGCCGTGGGTCGACGCTCCCGTGCCCGAGCGCGCGGAGCTCGACGCGCTGCGCAGCGCCATCGAGGACGCGGGCGTCCAGCTCACCGGGCTGAACTTCTACGCGGGGCAGCTCCCCGGCCCGGACCGGGGCGCTGCGTCCATTCCCGGCCAGGAGTCGGAGAGGTTCCGCGCCAACCTGAAGGTGGCCGCGGACTTCGCCCAGTCGCTGGGCTGCAAGGCGTTCAACGCCCTCTACGGCAACCGCGTCGAGGGCGCCACCGAGCAGGAGCAGGACGAACTGGCACTGGAGAACCTCGTGCTGGCGGCGCGGGAAGCGGACCGCGTGGGCGCTGTCCTGCTGATCGAGGCGCTCAACGCGCCCGAGTCGCCCAAGTGCCCGCTGGTGAGCGCCCCGAAGGCGATCGAGATCGTCGACAAGGTGAACGAGGCGACCGGGCTGGGCAACGCCCAGTTCCTGATGGACCTCTACCACCTGTCCATGAACGGCGAGGACCTGGCGGGCGTCATCGAGCGCTACGCCGCCAAGACCGGGCACGTGCAGATCGCGGACAACCCGGGCCGCGGCGCGCCGGGCACCGGCTCCCTCGACTTCGACGACCTCATCGGCCGGCTGGACAAGGCCGGTTACGACGGTCTGATCGGGCTGGAGTACAAGCCCGGCGACAACGGCAGCGCGGCCTCCTTCGGCTGGCTCAGCAAGTAATCACCCCTCCCGGACGCGGTCCGGGACTGTGCCCCCGGCGCGGGGCGGGCAACGACAGGATCTGCGAAAGGCAAGCAGTCATGGCTCACACGGCCGGCAACACCAAGATCGGCTTCATCGGTCTGGGCATCATGGGCGACCCCATGGCCCGCAACCTGCTCAAGGCGGGTTACGACGTCACGGCGTACACGCTGGAGACCGAGAAGGTCGAGCAGTTCGCCAAGGACGGCGGCAAGGGCGCCTCCTCCATCGCGGAGGCCGTCAAGGACGCCGACGTCGTGATCACGATGGTTCCGGCCTCCCCGCAGGTCGAGGCCGTCGTCCTGCACGAGGGCGGCGTCCTGGAGAACATCCGCGAGGGCGGCCTGATCATCGACATGTCCTCCATCACCCCGCAGACCTCCATCGAGGTCGCCGCGGCGGCGAAGGCCAAGGGCGTCCGTGCGATCGACGCTCCGGTCTCCGGCGGCGAGGCGGGCGCGATCGAGGCCGTGCTCTCCATCATGGTCGGCGGTGAGCAGGAGGACTTCGACGCGGCGAAGCCGATCCTCGAGGCGCTCGGCAAGACGATCGTGCTGTGCGGCCCGGCCGGCTCGGGCCAGACCGTCAAGGCGGCCAACCAGCTGATCGTCGCCGTCAACATCGAGGCCGTGGCCGAGGCCGTGGTCTTCCTCAAGAAGTCCGGCGTGGACCTGAGCGCCGCGCTCGACGTGCTCAACGGCGGCCTGGCCGGCTCCACCGTGCTGACCCGCAAGAAGGACAGCATCCTGGCCGGCAACTACCAGCCCGGCTTCAAGATCGACCTGCACCACAAGGACATGGGCATCGTGACCGACGCGGCCCGCGCCGTCGGCGCCGCCGTTCCGGCCGGTGCGCTGGTCGCCCAGCTCGTCGCCTCGCTGCGTGCGCAGGGCGACGGCGGACTCGACCACTCGGCGCTGGTGCGCAGCGTCAAGCGGCTGTCGGGCGAGAACGCCGACGGCGCCAACTGAGGGACGCCCCACCCGGGTCACCCCGGACACCCCTCCCGGTTCCTGACCTGCGGGCCCTCACCCACCGACTCCGGGCGGCGGCGTCGACACTGTCCTGTCGCGCCCAGGCGCCGCCGCCCGGGTACCACCTGCACCGAACCAGGAGAGTTCGATGGCTCGTATGACCGCTGCCCGAGCGGCAGTTGAGATCCTCAAGCGTGAGGGTGTGGATGTCGCGTTCGGCGTGCCGGGTGCGGCGATCAACCCGTTCTACGCCGCCCTGCGCGCCGCCGGCGGTATCGAGCACACGCTCGCCCGCCACGTCGAGGGCGCCTCGCACATGGCCGAGGGCTACACCCGTACCGCGCCCGGCAACATCGGGGTGTGCGTCGGCACCTCGGGCCCGGCCGGCACCGACATGATCACCGGCCTCTACTCGGCGCTCGGTGACTCCATCCCGATCCTGTGCATCACCGGGCAGGCCCCGGTCGCGGTGATCGAGAAGGAGGACTTCCAGGCCGTCGACATCGCCTCCATCGCGGCCCCGGTCACCAAGAAGGCCACCACCGTCAAGGAGGCCGCGCAGGTGCCGGGCGTCTTCCAGGAGGCGTTCCACCTGATGCGCTCGGGCCGTCCTGGCCCGGTCCTGATCGACCTGCCGATCGACGTCCAGCAGACCGAGATCGAGTTCGACGTCGACACCTACGAGCCGCTGGTACCGCACCGGCCCGCCGCGACCCGCAAGCAGGTCGAAAAGGCCCTGGACATGCTGGCCGAGGCCGACCGGCCGCTGATCGTGGCGGGCGGCGGCATCATCAACGCCGACGCGTCCGACCTGCTGGTCGAGTTCGCCGAGCTGACCGGCATCCCCGTCGTGCCGACCCTGATGGGCTGGGGCGCGATCGGCGACGACCACGCGCTGCACGCCGGGATGGTCGGCCTGCAGACCTCGCACCGGTACGGCAACTCCACGTTCCTGGAGTCGGACTTCGTCCTGGGCATCGGCAACCGCTGGGCCAACCGCCACACCGGTGCGCTGAAGGCCTACACCGAAGGCCGCACGTTCGTCCACGTGGACATCGAGCCGACCCAGATCGGCAAGATCTTCGCGCCGGACTACGGCATCGTTTCCGACGCGCACGCCGCGCTGGCCCTCTTCGTCGAGGTCGCCAAGGAGCGCAAGGCCGCCGGGCAGCTCAAGGACCTGGCCAAGTGGGCGGACACCGCCCGCCAGCGCAAGGGCGAGTTGCAGCGCCGCACGCACTTCGACAACGTGCCGCTCAAGCCGCAGCGCGTCTACGAGGAGATGAACCGCGCCTTCGGGCCCGAGACCCGCTACGTGTCCACCATCGGCCTCTCGCAGATCGCGGGCGCGCAGTTCCTGCACGTCTACCGGCCGCGGCACTGGATCAACTGCGGCCAGGCGGGCCCGCTGGGCTGGACGGTCCCGGCGGCCCTCGGCGTCGCCAAGGCGGACCCGGAGGCGAGCGTCGTCGCGCTGTCGGGCGACTACGACTTCCAGTTCATGATCGAGGAACTGGCTGTCGGCGCGCAGCACCAGATCCCGTACGTGCATGTGCTGGTCAACAACTCCTACCTGGGCCTGATCCGCCAGGCGCAGCGCGGCTTCGACATGGACTTCCAGGTCAACCTGGAGTTCGAGAACATCAACACCCCGGAGCTGGGCGGCTACGGCGTCGACCACGTCAAGGTCGCCGAGGGCCTGGGCTGCAAGGCGATCCGCGTCACCGAGCCGGACAAGCTGCTGCCCGCCTTCGAGGAGGCGAAGAAGATCGCCGCCGAGCACCGGGTGCCCGTCGTGGTGGAGGCGATCCTGGAGCGGATCACCAACATCTCGATGAGCGGGAGCGACATCGGCTCGGTCAACGAGTTCGAGGAGCTGGCCACCGAGGCGGCCCACGCTCCGACGGCCACGGTGCCGCTGGGCTGAGGCCCGGGTGGCCCGACCCGCCCCTCTCCTGTGCGCCGCCGGCCCCGCGCCCTCACCCCGAGGGCGCGGGGCCGAGCACGTCGCGGCCCTCGGGCCGCTCCAGGCGGCGCAGGAACTCGATGCGCGGCACCCACGCGGCGGCGGCCGGCGCGGCCTGTTCGGCGCCCGTGGCCGCACTCCATCGCCCCGCGGGAGAGTCCGTGGGCCCGCTGGAGCGCGCGGGCCGCACCCGCCAGGCCACGGCACCAGAAGCCCACCATCGGCAGGCCTGAAGACCGCACAAGGCAGCGGCCGGCTGGACGGCGCGGCGCGCCAGCCCGCGCACGTGGGCCTGCGCGGCACGCAGCGAAGCGGGAGTCGTCGGAAGTGCGCGGCACACAGCAAGCGGAGTCATCGGGCATGCGCGGCACGCGGAGCCGTCGGAAGTACGCGGCACGCAGCGAAGCGGGAGTCGTAAGCGTGCGCGGCACGCAGCGCAGCGGAGCCGTCGGGCGGGCGCGGTGCGCAGCGAGCAGCAGGAGGGCTCCCGTGGAAGCGTCATGTTCCCTTGCGCACGTGCGGTCGGCACGTGGGTGCGTCGCGGCCCGAGGACGACAGGGGCGGCGGGGGCGGGCGGACAAGACCGGGGAAGCGGCGGGTTTTCCGGTCCTGTCACCGTCCGGTGGGTTTCCCTCGGGCCAAAGTTTCAACAAACTGTTGACTCACCCTGCGGGCCTCCCTACGCTCCATGATGCGGAAACTGTTTTCCGCGAACCACGTGCCCCAGGAAGGTCGTCCATGTCGAAGTCGTCGAAGCCCACGCTGACCACCGAGGCGGGTGCGCCCGTCGCCGACAACCAGAACTCCACCTCCGCCGGCATCGGTGGCCCCCTCCTCCTCCAGGACCAGCACCTGCTGGAGAAGCTGGCGCGGTTCAACCGGGAGCGGATCCCGGAGCGCGTGGTGCACGCCCGCGGCTCCGGCGCGTACGGCTACTTCGAGGTGACGGACGACGTCAGCGCCTACACCAGCGCCCACTTCCTCGGCGAGGTCGGCCGCCGCACCGAGACGTTCGCCCGCTTCTCCACCGTCGCCGACAGCCTCGGCGGCCCCGACGCGGCCCGCGACCCGCGCGGTTTCGCCCTGAAGTTCTACACCGAGGAGGGCAACTACGACCTCGTCGGCAACAACACCCCGGTCTTCTTCATCAAGGACCCGCTGAAGTTCCCGGACTTCATCCACTCGCAGAAGCGCGACCCGTTCACCGGCAAGCAGGAGCCCGACAACGTCTGGGACTTCTGGGCCAACTCGCCCGAGGCCACCCACCAGGTCACCTGGCTGATGGGCGACCGCGGCATCCCGGCCTCCTACCGCCACATGAACGGCTACGGCTCGCACACCTACCAGTGGACGAACGCCGAGGGCGAGGCCTTCTTCGTCAAGTACCACTTCAAGACGAACCAGGGCATCCGCTGCCTGTCCGCCGAGCAGGGCGCCGAGCTGTCCGGCTCCGACCCCAACAGCCACCAGACCGACCTGCTCCAGTCGATCGAGCGCGGCGTCTACCCGTCCTGGACGCTGTACGTCCAGGTCATGCCGGCGGCGGAGGCGGCCGACTACCGCTTCAACCCGTTCGACCTCACCAAGATCTGGCCGCACAAGGACTACCCGCTCACCCGCGTGGGCCGCCTGGTGCTGGACCGCAACCCGGACAACGTCTTCGCCGAGGTCGAGCAGTCCGCCTTCTCGCCCAACAACTTCGTGCCCGGCATCGGCCCCTCGCCGGACAAGATGCTCCAGGGCCGGCTGTTCGCCTACGCGGACGCGCACCGCTACCGGCTCGGCGTCAACCACACCCAGCTCGCGGTCAACGCGCCGAAGGCCGTGGCGACGGGCGCCAACAACTACGGCCGCGACGGCCTGATGGCCACCAACGCCTACGACCGCCACGCCAAGAACTACGAGCCCAACTCCTACGGCGGCCCCGTCGAGACCGGCGCCCCGCTCTCCGCGCCGCAGCCGGTGACCGGCCACTGGGGCACCCACGAGGCGCCGCAGCACACCAAGGACGACGACTTCTTCCAGGCCGGTGAGCTCTACCGGCTGATGTCCGAGGAGGAGAAGAACCGTCTGGTCGCCAACATCGCCGGCGGGCTGGCGCAGGTCTCCCGCGAGGACGTCGTCGAGAAGAACATCGCCCACTTCGCCGCCGCCGACCCGGAGTACGGCAAGCGCGTCGAGGAGGCGGTCCGCGAGCTGCAGGAGGGCTGAGCTCACGCGCTCCACGCCAGCCGCATGATGAGCGGCGTACCGGGCTGATTGGGAGGTCGGCCCGTGCGCGCCCCCGTGCGGGACGGTCCGGTTGATGAGGGGTGGCCGTCCCGCGCGGGGGCATCCTCACGTCATCCTCCCGCACGGCAGGCACCGCCCGACAGCGGCCCCCTCCGCACCACCCCGACGATCGGAGCGACCACTGACGATCCGGGCGCGGGTGGGGCACGATGGAAGGAATCGTGACCGGACCGGCGATCGCCGGACGACCTGCTGGAGCTCGAACGATGGCTGAAAGTGTGCTTGTGCGCTGCCCCGTGTGCCGTCGCGAGCACCACTACGCCGCACCGGTGTACCCCTGCGGATGCGGCGCGCCGATCGCTCTCCCGCTGCTCGCCTCCACGGCCGCCACCCAGGTGCGCCACCGCACGTGGGCGGGCTCCTGGATCTCCGTACGGTGCCCGGCGTGCGGACGCGTCGACGAGTGGCCGCAGCCGGAGTTGGGCTGCGGATGCGGCACCACGCTGCGGGTGCCGGTCGCCCGCGAGGGCGCCACCGCGCACGAGGGTGCCGCGGCCGGCCCGCCCCTGGCCGCGGCGCCCGCCGCGCCCAGGACGCCCGTGGCGCGGCCACCGTTCAGGCCCGTCACCATCCGCACCGCCCACGACGCCAAGAACGCCGCCGCGCAGTACCTGCGGTGGCTCGGGTTCGAGGGCGTGCGCGTCGCCGAGCGGACCCCGGCCTCCGGGGTCGACGTGCGGGGCGCGCGGGTCGTCGCCCACGTCGATCCCTCCACCACGCCGACCGGGGTGCGCGAGGTGGAGACCCTGTGGCTCAACGGGCTCAACGACTCCGTCGAGGCCGTGTGCTTCGCCCTCGCGGGCTACGCGCCCGAAGCCCGGGCGCGCGCCGATACCCTGGAACTGCCGCTGTTCGTCCTGGACCTCACCGGAACGCCGAGCGCCATCAACGAGGCGGCCCAGCGCCTGTTGCGCACCCCGAGATGAGGGTGTCCCGACCCTGCCGCCGGTTTCCGGAGGGAGCGGGGAGCGTCTCAGCCGTCGCGGTGCTCGACCCCGGGGGTGCCGGACTCCCCGGCCGCGTGGGCGCGCAGCTCGACGCGGCGGATCTTGCCGGAGATCGTCTTGGGCAGTTCGGCGAACTCGACGACGCGCACGCGCTTGTAGGGGGCGAGCCGCTCGCGGCAGTGCGCGAACAGCAGGTGCGCGGTCCGCGCGTCGGCCGCGTAGCCGTCCGCCAGCACGACGTACGCCTTCGGCACGGCGAGCCGCACGGGGTCGGGCGACGGTACGACGGCCGCCTCGGCGACGGCCTCGTGCTCCAGCAGCACGCTCTCCACCTCGAAGGGGGAGATCTTGTAGTCGCTGGCCTTGAAGACGTCGTCGGAGCGGCCCACGTAGGTGAGGTAGCCGTCCGCGTCGCGGGAGCCGATGTCGCCGGTGCGGTAGTAGCCGTCGGCCATGGCCCGCGCGGTGCGTTCGGCGTCGCCGTGGTAGCCCCGCATCAGGCCGACCGGGGCGCCGGCGAGGTCGAGGCAGATCTCGCCCTCGTCGACGCCCGCCTCACCGGTGACGGGGTCGAGGAGGGTGACGTCGAAGCCGGGCGTGGGACGTCCCATGGAGCCGGTCTTGAGGACCTGACCCGGGGTGTTGGCAACCTGGACGGCGGTCTCGGTCTGGCCGAAGCCGTCGCGGATGGTCACGCCCCAGACGCGGCGCACGTGCTCGATGACTTCCGGGTTGAGCGGTTCGCCGGCGGCGACGACCTCGCGCGGTACGGCCGCGAGCTTGCCGAGGTCGGCCTGGATGAGCATGCGCCAGACGGTGGGAGGTGCGCAGAAGCTGGTGACGCCGCCGCGTTCCATCTCGGCCATGAGGCGGCCCGCGTCGAAGCGGGAGTAGTTGTGGATGAAGATGGTCGCCTCGGCGTTCCAGGGTGCGAAGAAGTTGGACCAGGCGTGCTTGGCCCACCCCGGCGAGGAGATGTTGAGGTGGACGTCGCCGGGGCGCAGTCCGATCCAGTACATGGTCGCCAGGTGCCCCACGGGGTAGGAGACGTGCGTGTGCTCCACCAGTTTGGGCAGGGCGGTCGTCCCCGAGGTGAAGTACAGCAGCAGGGTGTCGTCCGCGCGGGTGACGCCCTGCGGGTCGAAGGCGCCGTCGGCCTCGTAGGCGTCCTCGTAGGCGAGCCAGCCGGCCTCGGGGGTGCCGCCGCTGCCCACGGCGATGCGCGTGTAGTCCCCGGCGACGTCGGCGAACTTGCCGGTGTCGGCGGCGCGGGCCACCACGTGGCGGGCCTCGCCGCGCGTGACGCGGTCCGTGAGGTCGCGGGGGCCCAGTTGCGGGGTCGCGGGGATGACGACGGCCCGCAGCTTCATCAGGGCCAGCAGGGTCTCCCACAGTTCGACCTGGTTGCCCAGCATGACGATGACGCGGTCACCGGGGACGACTCCGCGACCGCGCAGCCAGTTGGCGACCCGGTTCGAGCGCTCCCGCATCTGCGCGAAGGTGACGCGCCGCTCGGTGGCGTCCTCCTCGACGAGGTGCAGGGCGAGCCGGTCGTTGCCGTCGGCGATGTGGTCGAACCAGTCCAGCGCCCAGTTGAAGTGCTCGGGCCGTGGCCAGGTGAAGGCGGCGCGCGCGGCCTCGTAGTCCGTCCGGTGCGTCAGCAGCGTGTCGCGGGCGGCGCGGAAGGCCTCGGTGGGCGTGGACGGGATCATGTTCCCTCCTGGTCGGCGGGGGCGGGAAGTGCTGGGAGCCCATCGTGGAGGTACACCCGCGCGCGCACCACCCCCGGGCGGGGGCTTACCCCAACGTGACAGGAGGTGCGGCATCATCGGGGACGTGTACACGGGGGCGAGGACGGACGAAAAGCGGGAAGCGGCGGACGGCGCGCCCGGCAGGCGGCGGCGCCGGCACCCCTTCGTCGCGGCGCTGTGCGCGCTGACGCTTCTCGTCCTCAGCGTGCCGTTGGGTTTTCGCGCGGCCGACGAGGACGGGCCGACGCCGGTGCCGCAGTTGCTGGCGTTCCTGCCGTGGTTCCTGGTGCCCGCCTGGCTTGCGCTGGTGGGAGCGGCGCTGGCCCGGCGGTGGCTGGTGCTGGTGTGGGCGCTGGTGGTGCTGGCGGGCACGGGCTGGTTTCTGCGTCCTTACGGGCCGCCGGCGCCGGACGGCGCGGCGGGCCAGGCAGGCAAGACGCAGTTCCGCGTGCTGACGGCCAATCTGAAGTACGGCGGTGCCACCCGGGACCTGGTGGAGACCCTGCGCAGGGAACGCCCGCAACTGGTGGCCGTGCAGGAGTGCGACAACGGGTGCGCGAAGGCGCTGAACGACCCCGTCCTGCGCGAGGAGTACCCGCACAGGATGGTCACCGGGGTGGACGGCGGCGCGCGGGGTTCGGCGCTGCTGAGCGTCTACCCGCTGCACGACCGCGGCCAGGTCAGCGGCCGGCTCTCGATGCCCGGCGCCGTCGCCGAGGTCCACGGCGAGCGGGTCGCCCTCCAGGTGGCGCACCCGATGCCGCCCACCCCTGGCGACACGGCGACGTGGCGGGCCGAGCTGGGCAGGCTGCGCGCCTACGCCGCGGCCCGCACCCTGCCGACGCTGATCGCGGGCGACTTCAACTCCTCGCAGGACCACGCCGGATTCCGGGCCCTCCTGGACACCGGCATGCACGACGCGGCCCGCATGCTCGGCAACTCGCGCACGCCGACGTGGCCGACCCGCACCACCCCGGTGCTGGGCGCGCAGATCGACCACGTGCTGCTCAGCGAGGAGATGGTGCCGGTGGACGGCAAGTTCCTGGACCTGCGGGGCACCGACCACCGGGCGCTGCTGGTGAACGTGAAGCTCATGTAGCCGCCGCGAGGACCCGGGCTCTCGCGGCCCGCGGGACGCGCCGCGGGGTCAGCCCGCCGCCTGGCCCGTGCCGCCCGTCAGCGAGGAGGGGGCCGGGCCCCGGTCGTGGTGGATGGGGGTGTGGGCGCCGTTGAGAGGCACGCCGGTGCCCCCCTGGCGCACCGCGACGATCTCCGCGGCGATGGAGAGCGCCGTCTCCTGCGGCGTCCGGGCGCCGAGGTCGAGGCCGATGGGCGAGCGCAGCCCGGCGAGTTCGCCGGCGGTCAGCCCGGCCTCGCGCAGCCGCTCCAGCCGCTCCAGGTGGGTGCGGCGCGAGCCCATGGCCCCGACGTAGGCCACCGGGAGCCGCAGCGCGCGCTCCAGCAGCGGCACGTCGAACTTGGCGTCGTGGGTGAGCACGCACACGACGGTGCGGCCGTCCAGCTCCTGCGAGTCGAGGTAGCGGTGCGGCCAGTCGACGACGACCTCGTCGGCGTCGGGGAAGCGGCGGGCGGTGGCGAAGACGGGGCGCGCGTCGCACACGGTGACCCGGTAGCCGAGGAACGTGCCGATCCGCACCAGCGCGGCGGCGAAGTCGATGGCGCCGAACACCAGCATGCGGGGCGCGGGGACGCTCGACTCGACGAGCAGGGTCACCGGCTGCCCGCACCTGCTGCCGTCGGCGCCGACCGTGACGGTCGCGGTGCGGCCGGCGTCCAGCAGGGCGCGGCCCTCGGCCACGGCCGTGGCGTCCAGCTCGGGCGCGCCGCCCAGGGCGCCGTGCGGCTGCCCTTCGGCGTCCAGCCACAGTGCGCCGCCCAGCAGCTCGTCGGGGCCTTCCACGAGGCGTACGAGCGCCGCGGTGCGCCGCTGGGCGGCTTCGGCGACGGCCGCGGCGAAGACCTCGCGCGCCCGCGTTCCGGCGCGCGCCGGGGTGACCAGGATGTCGATGATGCCGCCGCAGGTGAGGCCGACGGCGAAGGCGTCCTCGTCGCTGTAGCCGAAGGTCTGGCGGATGCTGTCGCCGGAGGCCAGTGCCTCCAGGCACAGCTCGTAGACGGCGCCTTCGACGCAACCGCCGCTGACGCTGCCGACGGCCTCGCCGTCCGCGTCGACGGCCAGTGCCGCGCCGACCTGTCGCGGGGCGCTGTTGCTGACGCCGACGACGGTGGCGACGGCGAAGTCGCGTCCTTCCTCGCACCAGCGGTGCAGCTGTGCGGCGATGTCCAGCATGTGCCTACTCCTCGGCGTTGGCGCAGGTCCGAACAGCCTGAACGGGAGCGGGAACGGCCAGGGAGACCGCACCCGCTCCCGCCAGACGTCAGGCCGGCGGCCGGGCGGCTATTTCGCCCCCAGCCACTGCTCGATCGGGTTGAGCGCGAAATAGGCCAGGAAGACGAATCCCAGCACCCACATCAACCATCCGGGCTCGCGGAACTTTCCCTGTACGGCCTTGATCAGAACATACGAGATGACACCCGCGCCGATGCCGGTGGTGATCGAGTACGCGAAAGGCATCAGAACGGTCGTCAGGAAGACCGGGATCGAGGTGGCCGGGTCCGACCAGTCGATGTGCATGGCGTTGGTGATCATCATCGATCCGATGACGACCAGCGCTGCCGCCGCCACCTGCGGAGGGATCATCTGCGCGAGGGGCGTGAAGAACAGGCAGAGGGCGAAGCCGAGGCCGCTGATCACGCTGGCGAAGCCGGTGCGCGCACCGTCACCGACACCGGCGGTGGACTCCACGAAGACGGTCTGCCCCGAGGCACCGGCCAGACCGCCCATGACGCCGCCGGCGCCGTCGATGGTCAGCGCCTTGGCCAGCCCCGGCATGCGGCCCTCCTTGTCGGCGAGGCCCGCCTGCTGGCCGATGCCGATGATGGTGCCGATGGCGTCGAAGAAACCCGCCAGGACGAGGGTGAAGACGATGACGCCGATGGAGATGGCGCCGACGTCGCCGAGGCCGTCGAACGAGACGGAGCCGAAGAGGCCGAAGTCGGGCGAGCTGACCAGCGACCCGGGGAACTCGGGGGCGTTGTGGCCGCCCCAGTCCTTCTTGGTGAGCCCGGCGAGCTGGTGGATGACCCCGGCGATAACGGTGCCGCCGACGATGCCGATCAGGATCGCGCCGGGCACCTTGCGCACCTGGAGCGCGAAGATCAGCAGCACGGTGACGGAGAAGCACAGCACCGGCCAGCCGGTGAGCACCTCGGCCGTGCCGAGCTGGATCGGCTTGACGCCCGGCAGGCCTCCGGGGCCGCCCGTGGAGGTGACGAAGCCGGCCTGTACCAGGCCGAGCAGGCAGACGAACAGTCCGATGCCCATGGTGATGGCGTGCTTCAGTGCCATGGGTATCGCGTTCATGATCAGCTCACGGAGCCCGGTGACCACCAGGAGGATGATCACGGCGCCGTAGATGACGCACATCGCCCACGCGTTGCCCCACGTCATCTCGGGGGCGACCTGCGTGGACATGACGGCGGAGACGCTGAGGCCCGCCGCCATCGCCAGCGGGACGTTGCCGACGAAGCCCATCACGAGGGTGGTCACCGCCGCCGCCAGCGCGGTCGCCGTGGTGACCTCGCTGCCGTCCAGCTTGTGCCCTGTGGCGTCGGGCACGGAGAGGATGACGGGGTTGAGCAGGACGATGTACGCCATCGCCATGAAGGTGGTGATACCGCCACGCACCTCCTGGCCGACACTCGACCCTCTCGCGGAGATGTGGAAGTACCTGTCGAGCCACGAGCGTCCCGCGGGGATGCGCGAGCCGGGGCCCGCGTCCTCCGGCGACGTCGTCGGCCCGATTTTGGACTGGGTCATTGTGCTGACTCCCAAGGTTCACAGGGGCACCCCGGCAGACGCCGAGGATTTGGGAAGCCACGACCCGGGGGACGGCCCGCGCCGGCGCTTTGTCCCCCACCCCTCCCTTTCACCGTTTCTCATGGGGGCTTCGCCCCCCTTCCCCCGATCGCTTCGCTCGTCCTCAGTTGCCGGACGGGCTCGCAAGCAGCCCCTCAGGCGATTGAGGAGCGGGGGTTTCGGGGGCAGAGCCCCCGGTTTCGGGAAGGGGCGGGGCTGGGGAAAAGGATCACACCTCGACGATGTGTTCCGGTCGTACGGGCACGCGCGGCAGCGCGTGCCCTGTCGCGGCCCTGATGGCCGCCATCACGGCAGGCGTCGACGACAGGGTCGACGCCTCCCCCGCGCCCCGCAACCCGTACGGGGCGTGCTCGTCGGCGAGCTCCAGCACGTCGACCGGGATGGTCGGCGTGTCCAGAATCGTGGGGATCAGGTAGTCCGTGAAGGAGGGGTTGCGGACCTTGGCCGCAGGGTCGACCACGATCTCCTCCATCACGGCGAGCCCGAGCCCCTGCGTGGTGCCGCCGTGGATCTGGCCCTCCACTGCCTGGGGGTTCATGGCCTTGCCGACGTCCTGTGCGCAGGCCAGCTCGACGACCTTGACGAGGCCGAGCTCGGTGTCGACCTCCACCACGGCGCGGTGCGCGGCGAAGGAGTACTGGACGTGGCCGAAGCCCTGCCCCGTCTCCCGGCCGAAGGCCTCCGTCGGCCGGTGCCGCCACTCGTCCTCGGCCTCGACGGCCTCGTCGCCGAGCACGTCCACCAGGGAGGCGAGCACCTCGCCGCCCTCGGTGACGACCTTGCCGCCCTCCAGCAGCAGTTCGGCCGTGGCCCATGCCGGGTGGTAGGTGCCCAGCCGCTCCCGGCCGCGCCGGAGCACCTTCTCGCGCACCAGCTCGCACACGTGCTTGACGGCGCCGCCGGTCATGTACGTCTGCCGGGAGGCGGAGGTGGACCCCGCGGAGCCGACCTGGGTGTCGGCGGGGTGGAGGGTCACCTGGGTGACGCCCAGTTCGGTGCGGGCGATCTGGGTGTGGACGGTGATGCCGCCCTGGCCGACCTCGGCCATCGCCGTGTGCACCACGGCGACCGGCTCGCCGCCGACGACCTCGAGACGCACCCGGGCCGTGGAGTAGTCGTCGAAGCCCTCGGAGTAGCAGACGTTCTTGATCCCGACCGCGTAGCCGACGCCCCGCACGACGCCCTCGCCGTGGGTGGTGTTGGACAGCCCACCGGGCAGCGCCCGTACGTCGGGCTCGCCGCCGACGCTCTCCCACTGCGCCTCCATCGGCAGCGGCATCGCCTTGACCCTGCGGAGCAGTTCGGCGACCGGCGCCGGTGCGTCCACGGCCTGGCCCGTGGGCATCAGGGAACCTCGCGACATGGCGTTGCGCTGCCGGAAGGCGACCGGGTCCATGTCCAGTTCGGCGGCGAGCCTGTCCATCTGCGCCTCGTAGGCGAAGCACGCCTGGACGGCGCCGAAGCCGCGCATCGCGCCGCAGGGCGGGTTGTTGGTGTAGAGCGCGAGGGCCTCGATCTCCACGTCGTCGATCTCGTAGGGGCCCGCCGCGTGCGAGGCGGCGTTGCCGACCACCGCGGGGGAGGCCGAGGCGTAGGCGCCGCCGTCCAACACGATGCGGCACTTCATGTGCGTGAGCTTGCCGTCGCGGGTGGCGCCGTGCTCGTACCACAGCGTGGCGGGGTGCCGGTGGACGTGGCCGAAGAACGACTCGAACCGGTTGTAGACGATTTTGACGGGCTTGCCGGTGCGCAGCGCCAGCAGGCACGCGTGGATCTGCATGGACAGGTCCTCGCGGCCCCCGAAGGCGCCGCCGACGCCGGAGAGCGTCAGGCGCACCTTCTCCTCGGGCAGCCCGAGGACGGGGGCGATCTGGCGCAGGTCGGAGTGGAGCCACTGGGTGGCGACGTAGAGGTCCACGCCGCCGTCCTCGGCGGGAACGGCCAGACCGGACTCGGGGCCGAGGAAGGCCTGGTCCTGCATGCCGATCTCGTACTCGCCCGTGACGATCACGTCGGCGCGCCCGGCCGCCGCCTTCGCGTCACCGCGGACGATGGGCTGGCGGTGCACGATGTTGGGGTGCGGTACGTGGGGAGCGGCGGGGGTCCCCCCTGGACCGGAGCTTGTCGGAGGTCCTTGGGGGACATCGTCGCGGTCCGGGTGGAGCGGTCGCGCGCCCTCGCCGAGCGCGCTCGCCTCGTCGTGGACGACGGGCAGCTCCTCGTACTCCACCCTGATCTTCGCGGCGGCGCGGCGCGCCGTCTCCGGGTGGTCGGCCGCCACCAGCGCGACGGGCTCGCCGTGGTGGCGGACCCGGCCGTGCGCGAGCACCGGGGTGTCCTGAATCTCCAGGCCGTAGTGGGTCGTGGCGGCCGGCAGGTCGTCGAAGGTCAAGGCCGCGTACACGCCGGGCTGCCGGAGCGCCTCGCTGACGTCGATGGAGAGGATCTCGGCGTGCGCGTGCGGGCTGCGCAGGGTGCAGCCCCACAGCATGTCCTCGTGCCACATGTCCGAGGAGTAGGCGAACTCGCCGGTCACCTTGAGGGTGCCGTCGGGCCGCAGCGGCGAGTCACCGACCCCGGCCCGGGTGCCGGCGCCCTGGCCCAGCCTGGTGGGGGTCCCGGCGGGCCCGGTCGCGGGGGCCACTCAGACCACCTCCGGCGCGGCGTCGTCGGCGCGGGCCGCGGCGAGGCGGACGGCGTCCATGATCTTCTCGTAACCGGTGCAGCGGCACAGGTTGCCCGAGAGCGCCTCGCGGATGTCCGCGTCGGAGGGCTGGCGGTTGCGCTCGATCAGTTCGTCCGCGGCCACCAGCAGGCCAGGGGTGCAGAAGCCGCACTGGACGGCTCCGGCGTCGAGGAACGCCTGCTGCACCGGGGCGAGGTCGCCCGTGCGTGCGGAGCCCTCGCGCTCCTTCGCGTACGCGGCCAGGCCCTCCACCGTGACGACCTCGCGCCCCTCGGCCTGGCCCGCGGCGACCAGGCAGGAACAGACCGGCTCGCCGTCCAGCCGGACGGTACAGGAGCCGCACTCGCCCTGCTCGCAGGCGTTCTTGGAGCCGGGCAGACCCATGCGCTCGCGCAGGACGTAGAGCAGGGACTCGCCCTCCCACACGTCGTCGGCCTCGTGCCGGCGTCCGTTGACGGTGAATGTCACGCGCATCGGGCGCCTCCTTCGGTGGTGCGGCCGTTGCCGGTCGAACGGTAGCTCTCCCACGTCCAGCCCAGCGTGCGGCGGGCCATGACGCCGACGGCGCGGCGGCGGTAGGCGGCGCTGCCGCGCACGTCGTCGATCGGGTTGCAGGCGCCCGCGCACAGTGCGGCGAACTCGCGGGCCACGGACGGCGGGATCGCCCTTCCGCTGTCCCAGAAGCCGCCGTCGGCCAGCGCCGCGTTGAGGAAGTCCTCGGCGGCAGCGGCCCGCAGCGGGGTGGGGGCGGCAGAGCCGATGCCGGCGCGGACCGTGCGGCTGCCGGGGTGCAGCGCGAGGCCGAAGGCGCACACCGCGATGACCATGGCGTTGCGGGTGCCGACCTTGGAGAACTGCTGCGGCCCCTCGGCCTTCTTGATGTGCACGTTCTTGATCAGTTCGTCCTCGGCGAGCGCGTTGCGCTTGACGCCGGTGTAGAAGTCCTCGACGGGGAGGAACCGGGTACCTCGCACGGACTCCGCCTCGACCTCGGCGCCCGCTGCGAGCAGCGCGGGGTGCGAGTCCCCTGCGGGGGAGGCGGCGCCGAGGTTTCCGCCGACGCTGCCCCGGTTGCGGATCTGGGGCGAGCCGACGGTGTGCGAGGCCAGTGCGAGGCCCGGCAGTTCGGTGGCGAGCTGGCCGATGATCTTCGAGTAGGGCACGGAGGAGCCGAGTCGGACGGTGTCGTCACCGACCTCCCAGTCCCGCAGCTCGCGGATCCGGTTGAGGTCCATGAGGTGGGTGGGGCGGCGGTGGTCGAAGTTGATCTCGACCATGACGTCGGTGCCACCCGCGATGGGCACGGCTGAGGGGTGCTCCGCCTTCGCGGCGAGCGCCTCCTCCCAGGTGGCCGGGCGCAGGAACTCCATGGGGGTCTCTTCTCGGTGCTCGGGTGGGGGTGCGACTTCTGTGCGGGGGCGGTTCCGGGAAGCGTGGAGGGGACGCGGTCAGTACACAGACAGGTGCCCGCCCCGGTGCAGCCACCGAAACCATGAAGTGTTTGGCTGGTCGACCACCGGGTCTTGTAGATTCAGACGAAAGCCGGGCCCCGGTAACCTCACGGTTTCCTCCCGGCCTCCCCCGCACAGCACCACCACCACACGACACACGAACGGCAGGCGACGAGACGATGCGGCTGCGCGCCCTCCTGGAGAACGACTCGCTGGGCCTCAGGCTCCTGGGCGGCGAGGACGAGCTGGACCGTACGGTGCGCGGCGTCATGACCACCGACCTGCGCGACCCGAGCCGCTATCTGTCCGGCGGCGAGCTGGTGCTCACCGGGCTGGCCTGGCGGCACGCGCCCGAGGACTCCGAACCGTTCGTGCAGATCCTGGCGAGCGCGGGCGTCGCCGGGCTGGCGGCGGGCGAGGCCGAGCTCGGCCGCGTCCCCGAGGACATGGTCGCCGCCTGCGCCCGGCACCGGCTGCCCCTGTTCTCCGTCACCGAGTCCGTCGCCTTCGCCACCATCACCGAGCACGTGGTGCGGCAGGTCTCCACCGAGCGCGCCGGCGACCTGGCCGCCGTCGTGGAACGGCACCGGCGGCTGATGTCCTCGGGCCCGGCGGGCGGCGGCCCCGACGTCGTTTTGGACCTGCTCGGCTCCGACCTGGACCTGGCCGCCTGGGTGCTCTCCCCCACCGGACGCCAGGTCGCCCGCCCCACAGAGGGCCCAGGGCTGCCGCAGGAGACCGCCACCCGGCTGGCGGGCGCCCACATGGCGGCCGTACGCGCCGGACGGCGCAGCCCGCATCGCACCACCGACGGCGGCGCCGCCTACTCCCTCTTCCCCGTCCACCGCGGGACCGGCGACCCGCGCCGCACCGTCCTGTCCGACTGGCTGCTGGCCGTCGCCGCCGACACCGGCGACTGGCCGGCCGAACGCCTCGACCTGCTGCACGGCGTCACCCAGCTGATCGCCGTCGAACGCGACCGGCGCGACGCCTCCCGTACGGTGCGGCGCCGGCTGGCCCAGGAAGTCCTCGAACTCGTGCAGACCGGTGCCCCGCCCTCGGAAATCGCCGCCCGGCTCCGCGTCGCGGCCCCCGTCCTGCTGCCGGGACAGGGCGCGTCACCGCACTGGCAGGTGATCGTGGCCCGCGTCGACTGGGACGAGCCCGACCCGGCCCGCGCCCTGGACGGCGGCGCCATCGCCCAGACCCTGCTGGAGGAGCTGCTGATCGACCCGCGCGCGGTCGGCCCCGACGGCTCCGACCGCGTCGCCGTCGCCCACGTCGACGACGAGGCGGTGGCGCTGGTGCCGCTGCCGGGCGAGAACGCTCAGGAGGAGGCCGAGGCGGGCCGCGGGGGCACACAAGGGGAGCCCGCCCGCGCCACCGGGCTCACCGGGGCGCACGGCGGTGAGGGGCTGCACGCGGACTCCCTGCTGGCCGCGGTCGGCGAACCGCTGGGGCAGGCACTCGCCGACGACGGGCGGCTCACCCTGGGGGTGAGCGCCGCCGTGCACTCCGCCGAAGGGCTGCGGGGTGCGCTGGAGGAGGCCAGGCACGCCCGCCGGGTCGCCGCTGCCCGCCCCGGCGCGGTGCGTGCGGCGGGGCACGAGGAACTGGCCTCGCACGTGCTGCTGCTGCCCTTCGTGCCCGACGACGTGCGCCGCGCCTTCACCGCCCGGCTGCTGGACCCGCTGCGCGAGTACGACCGCAAACACCGCGCCGAACTGGTGCCCACCCTGGAGGCCTTCCTCTCCTCCGACGGTTCGTGGACCCGCTGCGCCTCCCGCCTCCACCTGCACGTCAACACGCTGCGCTACCGCGTCAGCCGCATCGAGCAGCTCACCGGCCGCGACCTGTCCCGCCTGGAGGACAAGCTGGACTTCTTCTTGGCGCTGCGCATGAGCTGAGAGACGCCCGGCCGGGGGTCCGGGGGTCGCCCCCGGACAAGCACAGCTTGGCGCTGCGCATGAGCTGAGAGCCGCCCGGCCGGGGGTCCGGGGGTCGCCCCCGGACAAGCACAGCTTGGCGCTGCGCATGAGTTGAGGGGGCCCGGCCCTGTGGTGCTCCCCTCAGGTGCGGGGGGCGGTGGGTGGCGCCGCGCCGCGGCCGGGTTCCGGGTGCCGCAGGTAGGCGAGGACGGCGAGGACGCGGCGGTGGTC
>NZ_JASKYT010000439.1:0-5675 GCF_041028275.1 Streptomyces sp. PU-14G | reverse complement strand
CCCTGGGGGCGGGTGGTCATGGCGCGCAGCGTACGACAGCGCACGAGACGGAATACACGATGCGCCTGTGTGGCACGTTGTGCCATCCAGGCGTACCGTGGCAGGCGGTGGGCGGAGAAGCCACTCACAACAGAAGAGCAGCGAAAGAAGGAGCAGCCATGAACCGCTTCGACGGGCGCAAGATCCTCATCACCGGCGCGGGCTCCGGCATCGGCCAGGCCACCGTGGTGCGCCTGCTGCGGGAGGGCGGCGACGTCGTCGCCGCCGACATCTCCGAGAAGGGGCTGGAGAAGACCCGCGCCCTGGCGGCGGAGGAGGGCACGGACGCCCGCCTGAGCCTCGTCACCGTCGACATCTCCGACGAGGAGTCCGTGCGGCAGCGGATCGGCGGCGCCATCGAGGGTCTGGGCGGGCTGGACGTGCTGGTCAACGCCGCCGGCATCCTGGACTCCCGGCACACCGAGACGATGACGCTGGAGTTCTGGAACCGGATCATCGGCGTCAACCTCACCGGCACCTTCCTGATGACCCGGCAGGCGCTGCCCGCGCTGCTGGCCGGCGGCAAGGGGGTCGTCGTCAACTTCAGCTCGACCTCGGCGAGCTTCGCGCACCCCTACATGGCGGCCTACGCCGCGACCAAGGGCGGGATCCAGTCCTTCACGCACGCCATCGCCTCCGAGTACAGCAAGCGGGGGCTGCGTGCCGTCTGCGTCGCGCCGGGTTCCATCGCCTCCGGGATGACCCACAACCCCGGGCTGCCCGAGGACACGGACTACAGCCTGCTGGCCAAGCTGTCCCCCGCGCTCGGTGAGGGCTTCGCGGGGCCGGAGACCGTCGCCGGCGCCATCGCCATGCTGGCCTGCGACGACGGCGCCTTCATCACCGGCACCGAGCTGCGCATCGACGGCGGCACCCACATGTGACCGGCTGCCGGCGGGCGGGTAGGGAGGCCGGTATGCATCCCGGTCTCCCCTACGCCGTCCGTACCGCACGCCCCGAGGACTACGACGCCGTCATCGCCGTCGTCGACGACTGGTGGGGCCGTCCCGCCTCGCGCGACCTCACCCGCGTGTTCGTGGACCACTTCTACGCGACGAGCCTGATCGCCGAGGAGCCCGGCGGCGCGCTCGCCGGGTTCCTGATCGGGTTCCTCTCACCGTCGGAATCCAGCCAGGCCTACGTCCACTTCGCCGGGGTGGCCCCGCATCTGCGGCGCTCCGGACTCGCCCGTGAGCTGTACGAGCGCTTCTTCGCCCGGGCCCGGGAGGACGGGCGCACCGTGGTGAAGGCCGTCACCTCGCCGGTGAACGAACGGTCGATCGCCTTTCATACGGCGCTGGGGTTCGTGGCCTCGGAACCCCTCGCCGACTACGACGGGCCGTCGCTGGACCGGGTGACCTTCCGCAAGTCGTTGTGAGCCCCCCGGCGGGGCCCCCTGCGCGGGGTTCCGCCCGCGTCCCCGCCCCACGTCCCCTCCGCGGAGGGGAGGGGTGTGCGACGGTATTCGAATAAAAGTTCGATGGCTGGTTTATTGTGGTGGCCGGAACCGAGGGGGTGCTGAGGCAAGGAGGTGCGCACGATGCCGGCCTTCACGCATCTCCAGGCGGCCTCGGGCTTCTCCATGCGCTACGGCGCCTCCCACCCGGAGACCCTCGCCGAGCGCGCCGCCGAGCGAGGGATGGAAGCGGTCGCACTGACCGACCGCGACACCCTCGCGGGCGCCGTCCGCTTCGCGAGGGCGTGCACACGCGCCGGGGTACGGCCCGTGTACGGCGTCGACCTGGCGGTCGCGGACGAGGCGGCGGACGACGCCGCGGGTGCGACCGCGCACGGGAGGGGCCGAGGAGGCGGCACTCCGGAAGGACGCGTCGCCCGCCGCACACCGGTCAGAGGCGGCAGCTTCGTCGACGAGTCGGCACGGCGAGCGGTCTTCCTCGCCCGGGACGGCGCCCGCGGCTGGGCCGAGTTGTGCCGGCTGGTCACCGAGGCGCACGCCGCCGGCCACGAGCGGCCCCTGCTGCCCCGCGAAGCCCTGGGGGGCGAGGCGGTCACCGTGCTGCTGGGCGCCGACTCGGACGTCGGCCGCGCGCTCGGTGCCGGGCGTCCCGACCGGGCGGCCGTCCTCCTCGGCCGCTGGCGCGAGGTCCACGGCGACGCGCTCCGCCTGGCCGTCACCGCCTCCGGCCCCCTCCGCCAGGCCGCCAGGACGCTGGATCTGGCGGCGCGGGAAGGGGTCAAGCCCGTACTGACCAACGCCGTGCGCTACGCCGACCCGGCCTCGGGCACCGAGGTGAACGTCGCCGACGTCCTCGACGCCGCCCGCCGCCTCGTCCCCGTCGACCCGCGCCGCGGGCTCGACGCCGGCGAGCGCTGGCTGAAGGGGCCCGACCTGATGGCCGAGGCGGCCGGGCGGATCGCCGAGGCCGCCGGATACGGGGCCGCCACCGCGCACCGCCTCCTCGACCTCACCGCCGAGACCGCGGCGGCCTGCCGAGTCGATCCCGAGGAGGACCTGGGCATCGGCCGGGTGCACTTCCCCGAACCCCACCTGGCCGGCACCGGCGGGCACACCGCGGCCCGCGCGCTGCGCTCCCGCTGCGCCGCCGCGATGGTCACCCGCCGCTACGACCGGGAGCCGGGACGCTGGCGGCGGCTGGACGAGGAGCTGGCCGTCATCGAGACCCTCGGCTACTCATCGTACTTCCTGACGGTCGCGCGCATCGTCGAGGACGTCCGCGAGCTGGGCATCCGGGTCGCCGCGCGGGGTTCGGGCGCGGGGTCGTTCGTCAACCACCTGCTGGGGATCGCGCACGCCGACCCCGTCGCGCACGGGCTGCTGATGGAGCGGTTCCTCTCGCCGCGCCGGGCCGAGCTGCCCGACATCGACATCGACGTGGAGTCCGCCCGCAGGCTGGAGGTCTACCGCGCCATCTTCGAACGCTTCGGCGAGGAGCGGGTGGCCACCGTCGCCATGCCCGAGACCTACCGGGTGCGGCACGCCATCCGCGACGTGGGCGCGGCCCTGGCCATGGACCCGGCCGAGGTCGACCGGCTCGCCAAGGCGTTCCCGCACATCAGGGCGCGGGACGCGCGCTCCGCGCTGGCCGAGCTGCCGGAGCTGGCCCAGGTGGCGCGGGAGGACCACGGCGCGCACTTCTGGGACCTGGTGGAGGCGCTGGACGGGCTGCCGCGCGGCGTGGCCATGCACCCGTGCGGGGTGCTGCTCTCGGACTCCTCACTGCGCTCCCGCACGCCCGTGGTGCCCACCAGCGGGGAGGGCTTCGCGATGGCGCAGTTCGACAAGGACGACGTGGAGGACCTGGGGCTGCTCAAGCTGGACGTGCTGGGCGTGCGCCTCCAGTCGGCGATGGCGCACGCGGTCGCCGAGGTCGAGCGCGCGGCGGGGGAGCGGATCGACCTGGACGCGATCGAGGAGGGCGACCAGCCGACGTACGAGCTGATCCGGGCCTCCGAGACGCTGGGCTGCTTCCAGATCGAGTCGCCGGGCCAGCGCGACCTGATCGGGCGGCTCCAGCCGGAGAACTTCCACGACCTGGTCGTGGACATCTCCCTCTTCCGCCCGGGACCGGTCGGCGCCGACATGGTCCACCCCTTCATCGAGGCCAGGCACGGGCGGCGCCGCATCGACCACCCGGACCCCGCGCTGGCCGGGCCGCTGGCCGAGACGTACGGAGTGGCGATCTTCCACGAGCAGGTCATCCGCATCCTGGCCCGGATGACGGGCTGCGACCGCGGACGTGCGGACGAGGTGCGGCGGGTGCTCAAGGACGACGAGCAGCGGCCGGGCGCGCGGGCCTGGTTCGCGCGCGCGGCTGCGGGGCAGGGGTTCGCGCCCGAGGTGGTCGCGCACGCCTGGAAGCTGGTGGAGTCCTTCGGTTCGTACGGTTTCTGCAAGGCGCACGCGGTGGCGTTCGCCGTGCCGACGTACCAGTCGGCGTGGCTCAAGGCGCACCGGCCCGCGGCGTTCTACGCCGGGATCCTGGAGCACGACCCGGGCATGTATCCCAAGCGGCTGCTGCTGGCGGACGCGAGGCGGCGCGGGGTACCGGTGCTGCCGCTGGACGTGAACCGGTCCTCCGTGTCCTATCGAGTCGAACTGGAGTCCGAATCCGGGCTGTGGGGGCTGCGCCTCGCCCTCGCCGAGGTGCAGGGCATCAGCGAGGCCGACGCCGCCCGCATCGAGGCCGGCGCGCCCTACGCCTCGCTCAGCGACTTCTGGCGCCGCGCCCGCCCCTCCCGCCCGGTCGCCGAACGCCTCGCCCAGATCGGCGCGCTGGACGCCTTCGCGCCCGGCGGCAACCGCCGCGACCTGCTGCTGCACCTGGCCGAACTGCACCGCGCCCAGCGCGCGGCCGGAGCGCGCGAGGGCCAACTCGCCCTGGGCGAGACCACGGAACCCGGCGCCACCGGCGACGCGACGCGCCAGGCCGACCCCGTCCACCTGCCCGACCTGGACAGCGGGGAGCGCCTCGGTGCCGAACTCGACGTCCTCGGCATGGACACCTCCCGCCACCTGATGGCCGACCACCTCGCCTTCCTCCGCGAACTCGGCGCCCACTCGGCCCGCACCCTGCGCACGGCACGGCACGGCGAGACCGTGCTGATCGCGGGCGCCAAGGCCGCGACCCAGACCCCGCCGCTCGCCTCCGGCAAACGCGTCATCTTCACCACCCTCGACGACGGCACGGGCCTGTCCGACCTCGCCTTCTTCGAGGACTCGCACGCCGCCTGCGCGCACACCGTCTTCCACTCCTGGCTGCTGCTGGTACGCGGCACGGTCCAGCGGCGCGGCCCGCGCAGCCTCAGCGTCGTCGGCGCCGCCGCCTGGGACCTGGCCGAACTGGTCGAACTGCGGCGCGAGGGCGGCCTGGAGGCCGTCACCGCCCGGCTCGCGGAGCCTCCCCGCACCACCTCCCAGGACGCGGGAGCGCCCCCCGGGGCCGAAGAGGCGCACGGGCCCGGCCGTACCGTCGAGGTCGCGCCCGGCTACCGGATGCACCCCTGGGCCGACCTCCGCCCCGCCGGAGAGCCGGCCGACTCGCCCAAGGCGCTGCGCAAGCTGTGGCACTCCAGCCCGGGGAGCGCGGGATGACCGACGCCGACGACGCCGTCCGGGCCGCGGACACGACGGGCGAACCCCACATCCTCTACGTCCACTTCGGCGCAGCCCCGCACTCAGGGCCCGCACACTCCGCGCCTCACGAAGGCCGCTACGAGGAACTCCTCGCGCTGCTCACCGACATCACCCCGCTCGTCCAGGCACTCCCGCCCGACGCCGCACTCGCCGACGTACGGGGTGCGCTGCGCTACTTCGGGCGGAGCGCGGCCGAACTGGCGCAGCTCGTGCGGCTGCGGGCGCTCGCCCGGCACGGGACCGACTGCACCGTCGGCGTCGCCGCGAGCCCGCTGCTGGCCCGGATGGCGGCGCAGGCGGGCGAGAGGGGACAGATCCGCCAGGTGCGCCCGGAAGAAGCCGCCGGCTTCCTCGACCGCAGGCCGGTCGCCGCCCTGCACGGAGTGGGCCCCGCGACGGCCCGCACGCTGTGCGCGTACGGGCTCGACAGCGTCGGGAGGGTGGCCGCCGCACCCCCCGCCACCCTCCAGCGCATCCTCGGCGCGGCCCAGGGGCGGCGGCTCCACGAGCGGGCTCGGGG
>NZ_JASKYT010000438.1:0-4694 GCF_041028275.1 Streptomyces sp. PU-14G | reverse complement strand
GCCTACGGCTACCCCCAGCCGCCGCAGCAGCCTCCGMCGACCCAGCCGGCGTACGGCTACCCGCAGCCCACCTACGGCTATCCGCAGCCCGACCCGGCGTTCGCGCTGCCGCCCCAGGGCCCGCAGTTCCTCACCCAGCACTGACGAGGCCCCCCTGCGGTGCGCTCGGAGACGCGCCACCAACGCGCGTGGGGCCCCGGCCAGTCCCGGCCGGGGCCCCACGCGCGCGTCCGGCGCCGCCTGCGCTCTCAGACCTTCTGCGTCTTGTAGCCCCGGCCCCACTGGAGGCCCCAGCCGTAGAGCCGGTCCAGCTCGGCCTGGAAACCGTAGACGTACCGCACCTCGCGGCGCACCCGCAGCTCCCCCTTGACGTTCTCCATCAGCAGCACGGCACACGAACGCGCCTGCGGCGCCCGCTCGTCGAGCCCCACCTCCACGCGAGGGCCGTTGCTGGGAAAGATCGAGACGATGGCGTGCGTACGGTCGAACGCCGGAGTGCCGTCGTAGATGTAGACGAAGAACAGCAGCCGCCTGATCTCGTCCTTGTGGTCGAGGTTGACGTAGATGGTCTCGCCCGAGGGCGAGCCGAACCGGTCGTCACCGGTGAGTTTGACGTAGGGCGGCGCGTTCCAGTCCCCCAGGAAGTTGCCGAGCGGCTGGACGACGCCCTTGCTGCCGTCCACCAGCTCGTACATGCATGCCAGATCGAGGTCGACGTTGACGACGCCCTGGGTGTGCCCCTGCACGGCGTGCGGCCTCAACGCCCGCAGGGGATGCCGCAGCGAGCCGCTGCTGCGGGACCGCCCGTTCAGGTCCGAACTGCGCATCCGCCACGACAGGTTGACCCGCATGCTGCCGCTGTCCGCCCCCTGCTTGGTCAGCGACAGCTCCGAGTGCCGTTTGGTCAGCTCCACCGCGTACGTCGAAGGACCGCCGACCGTGTCGAACTTCGGCCCGCGCCGGGACATGCCCACACCGCGCCGCCAGTTCTCCCACAGGGAGACCATCCCGCACCCCCAACTCCTGCTCGGAACGCCCACTCACCGCCACGGGGCGGCTCCGGGGCGCACGGCACCCGACAGGGCCCGCACCACCACGAAGCCGCCCCGCTGGGAGCGTTCCTCGTTCTTCAGCCGGTCACACGCGCGAGGCGGCCTCGGATCGTTCGCTCTCGCCCCCGTCGCCGCCCTCTCCCCCAGCAGCCTCGATGGCGCGGTTGCGCCGCACCGAGGACCAGAACGACAGGGCGATGAGTACGACACCGATCAGACCGGTGACCACCTCGTTGATCTGGAACTTGATCGTGACGAGCAGGATGACGGACAGGGCACCGATGGCGTAGTGCGCACCGTGCTCCAGGTAGACGTAGTCGTCCAGCGTCCCCTGGCGCACCAGGTAGACGGTGAGCGACCTGACGTACATCGCGCCGATACCCAGACCGAGCGCCATCCAGAAGATGTGGTTGGTGATCGCGAAGGCGCCGATGACCCCGTCGAAGGAGAACGAGGCGTCCAGCACCTCCAGGTAGAGGAACATGAAGAAGGCGGCCTTGCCCGCCATCCCCACGGCCGTGGGCTGCTTCCCCGCGCGCTTGGCCGCTTCCTCCTCTTCCTGCTCGCGCTCCTCTTCCTCCTCGAGCTTGTCCTCGAAGTGCCCCGAGAGCCCGCCGACGATCAGATACGTGATCAGACCGGCGATACCGGCGAGCAGCACCGTCCCGGACTTGTCCGCGTGCGCGCCGCCGTGCTGATGGGCGGCGGTGGCCAGGGTGGTGGCGGCCACCAGCAGCGCGATCAGCGCGATGCAGACGGAGAGGCCGTTGACCTTCCCCAGCCGCGAGAGCGGACGCTCCAGCCAGCTGATCCACGTGTGTTCGCGCTCGTCGAAGATGAAGTCGAGGAAGATCATCAGCAGGAACATCCCGCCGAACGCGGCGATGGCCGGATGCGCGTCCGTGACCAGCTGCTCATAGCGGTCGGGATTGTCGAGCGCGACCTGCACCGCCTCGATCGGGCCGACCTGAGCGGTGATCGCGACGATAATGACCGGAAAGACCAGCCGCATGCCGAATACCGCGATAAGAATGCCGATCGTGAGGAAGATCTTCTGCCAGAAGGCGTTCATCTTCTTCAGTACGCCGGCGTTGACGACCGCGTTGTCGAACGACAACGAGATCTCCAGGATGGACAGGATCGCCACGAGGGCGAACGCCTCCCACCCCCAGAAGAACGCCGCTGCGGCCAGTCCGACGGCGGTCACGCCGAAGGACCAGCCAAAGGTTTTCAGGAGCACTGGCTTCCCAATCCGGTATCCGGTCTACGTGTGTTCACAAAGCGCCATGACGGCCGAGCCGACCGTGACGGCAGAGGGCGACAGAGGCGTCGAAGACGCCAGTGCCGCCCAGGACGTCAGTGGCTCTCAGGCGACATTGACGCCGAAGTCTAGAGCGATGCCCCGCAGCCCCGAGGCGTACCCCTGGCCGACTGCACGGAATTTCCACTCTCCGTTATAGCGATAGAGCTCCCCGAAGATCATCGCCGTCTCCGAGGAAGCGTCCTCCGTCAGGTCGTAGCGGGCCAGCTCCACACCGTCAGCCTGGTTGACGACCCGGATGTAGGCGTCGGTGACCTGGCCGAAGGTCTGGTGCCGGTTCTCCGCGTCGTAGATCGAGACGGGAAAGACGACCTTGTCGACCTGGGCGGGGACCAGCGACAGGTCCACCAGAACCGTCTCGTCGTCCCCGCCGCCCGTGCCACCGACCAGCTCGTCGCCGGTGTGCTCCACAGAGCCCTCGGGGCTCTTGAGGTTGTTGTAGAAGATGAAGTACTCGTCACCCATGACCCGGCCCCCCGAGCACAACAGCGCGCTCGCGTCGAGGTCGAAGTCGGCACCCGTGGTGGAACGGGCCTTCCAGCCGAGACCGATCTGGACCTGGGTCAGATTCGGTGCGGCCTTCGAGAGGGAGACGTTTCCCCCCTTGGCGAGCGTCACGCTCATGTTCGATGTTCCTCTCCCCGGCTCTCCCGGCTCTCCCCGGCTGTCCCGTTCCCGGCCCGCGGCCGGCTCTCCCGTTCCCCGGCCCTCCCCTGGCCCACCCTGGCCCGCGAGCGGCCGGAGCAGCGCACCGCGGTGCCCTGTACCGCAGTGCCTTCAGTGTGTCCGTACCACCGGGCGCCGCACACCTCCCGGTTACGGAAGCCTGCGGCGCCCGTGGCTGCCGGTCCCTGGCAGTGCGCCCCGCCGGCCCGACAGCTCGGGCCCGCGGGGCGCGAGGTACCCGCCCTGGGGCCTCAGACGTTCACGCCGAAGTCCTGCGCGATACCGCGCAGGCCCGAGGCGTAGCCCTGGCCGATGGCGCGGAACTTCCACTCGGCACCGTGCCGGTACAGCTCCCCGAACACCATGGCCGTCTCGGTCGACGCGTCCTCGCTGAGGTCGTAGCGCGCCAGCTCGTTGTTGTCCGCCTGGTTGACGACGCGGATGTAGGCGTTGCGCACCTGGCCGAAGCTCTGCTGGCGGCTCTCCGCCTCGTAGATCGAGACGGGAAAGACGATCTTGTCGACGTCGGCGGGCACTCCCGCGAGGTTCACCTTGATGACCTCGTCGTCGCCCTCGCCCTCACCGGTGAGATTGTCGCCGGTGTGCTCGACAGAGCCGTCGGGGCTCTTGAGATTGTTGAAGAACACGAAGTTCTGGTCGTTGCCGACCTTGCCCTCCGGATTCGTCAGCAGGGCGCTCGCGTCGAGGTCGAAATCGGCGCCGGTCGTCGTACGCGCGTCCCAGCCCAGACCGACGACGACCGCCGTCAGGTTCGGGGCCTCCTTGGTCAGCGAGACGTTGCCGCCCTTGCTGAGGCTGACTCCCACGAGTCCTCCTGGTCAGTTGTTCGTGAGGAGCACGGCGTGCCCCCGTTTTCGGATGCCGTCAGATCAACGATTCGATCCTAGTGAGCGGTTCCCCGGGACACAGCCCTCTTACGGAGCTGATCCGGGTTGCACCGGGCGTCACCGGGGGCGCCCGGAAGCGCCGTCCCGGCGCGGCGAGACGGCAGTGGCGTGCGGTGACGCGAGGGCTCAGAGGCTTTCGAGCGCCTTGACGTAGTCGTTGAGGTCCCGCGCGTCGGGCAGACCGTTCACCACGGTCCAGCGGACGACGCCCTCCTTGTCGATGACGAAAGTGCCACGCACCGCGCAGCCCTTTTCCTCGTCGAAGACGCCATAGGCACGCGAGGCCTCACCGTGCGGCCAGAAGTCGGACAGCAGCGGGTACTCCAGGCCCTCCTTCTCCGCGAAGACACGCAGCGCGAAGGGGGAGTCGTTGGAAACCGCGAGCAGCTGCACCTCGTCGTTGACGAACTGCGGCAGCTCGTCCCGCAGCGCGCACAGCTCGCCGGTGCACACCCCGGTGAAGGCGAAGGGGTAGAAGAGCAGGACGACGTTCTTCTTGCCCTGGAAGTCGGAGAGCCGCACGGCCTGGCCGTGCTGGTCCTTGAGCTCGATGTCGGGGGCCTTGGTGCCGGCCTCGATCGCCATTGGCACATTCCCTTCGGTGGACGGGACAAAGACGCCCCCACCCTATGCACCGGCCCCTGACCGCCGGGGCGGCGGTCAGGGGAGAGGCGGCGGGGCGACCCCCGCCGCCTCTCCCCTGACCGCCGGGGCGGCGGTCAGGGGCCGGTGCATAGGGTGGGGGCG
>NZ_JASKYT010000437.1:0-5277 GCF_041028275.1 Streptomyces sp. PU-14G | reverse complement strand
CCCGCCCCCAGGGCGCCACCCGCCCTTCCCTCACCGAGCGCCGCAAAGCCGAGACGGAGCGGGAGATCGCCCGGCACGCCGCCGCGCTGTTCTCCGCGCACGGCGCGGCGGGGGTCACAGCGGAGGGCATCGCCCAGGCGGCGGGGGTCTCGCTGCGCACCTTCTACCGCTACTTCCGCACCAAGGAGGAGGCGGTCACCCCGCTGCTGACCGGCGGGGTGCACCAGTGGCTGGCAGAGCTGGCCGCCGCCCCCGCCGAGCTGTCCGTGGCCGAGGCGCTGGAGCGGGCCGTACGCGGCGCCCTCACCCCGCAAGGCCCGCACGCGGACCTCCAGGCCGAGGCGCTGGAGAGCACCCGCGGCCTGCTGCGCGCCGCCGGAGGCGACCCCGCGCTGCGCTCGGTGTGGCTGCGGGTGCACGCGGAGACGGAGGAGGCGCTGGTGCCCGCGCTCAGGGAGCTCTCCCGCCAGGACACCGACCCGCTGGAGCTGCGGCTGGCAGCGGCGGCGGCCAACGCCGCCATGCGGATCGCGATGGAGACGTGGGCGGCCGACGAGGCCGGGCCCGACGACCCCGAGCGGGGTCCGGCCGTACTCGCCGTACGCTGTCTGCGGGGGCTGACCGCAGGACTGCGCACGCCCCGCGCGTAGCCGTACTCACGCGCGCTCCCGGGACGGCGCGCCGTGCTGTGACCGAAATCAAAGCACTGGCACCCCTACCCGGCGCCGTGCAGGGTAGGGGCACGCGGGATACGGACGTAAGCCGGCGCGGCCGCGTACACAGGACCCTCCCGGGTCCACGGCCGCGCGATCAGCTGAAGGAGCCCCATGAAGGTCGGGATTGTCGGAGCCACCGGTCAGGTCGGCACAGTGATGCGCGAGATTCTGGCCGAGCGCAAGGTCCCGGTCGACGAACTGCGCCTGTTCGCCTCCGCCCGTTCCGCGGGCCGGGCGCTGCCCTGGAAGGACGGCGAGGTGACCGTCGAGGACGCGTCCACCGCCGACTACACGGGGCTGGACATCGTCCTGTTCTCGGCCGGCGGCGCCACCTCCAGGGCGATCGCCGAGAAGGTCGCCTCCCAGGGTCCGGTCGTGATCGACAACTCCTCGGCCTGGCGCCTGGACCCCGAGGTCCCGCTGGTCGTCTCGGAGGTGAACCCGGACGCGGCCAAGCAGCGCCCCAAGGGCATCATCGCCAACCCGAACTGCACCACGATGGCCGCGATGCCGGTGCTGCGCCCGCTGCACGACGAGGCGGAGCTGACCGCGCTGGTCGTCTCGACCTACCAGGCGGTCTCCGGCAGCGGGCTCGCGGGCGTCGCCGAGCTGGAGGGGCAGGCCCGCAAGGCGGTGGAGAACGACGCCGCGAAGCTGACCTTCGACGGCGAGGCGGTGGACTTCCCCGAGCCGGACAAGTTCAAGCGGCCGATCGCCTTCAACGTGCTGCCGCTGGCGGGCTCGATCGTCGACGACGGCCTGGCCGAGACGGACGAGGAGCAGAAGCTCCGCAACGAGAGCCGCAAGATCCTCGACGTCCCCGGCCTCAAGGTCTCGGGCACCTGCGTGCGCGTCCCGGTCTTCACCGGCCACTCGCTCCAGGTCAACGCCCGCTTCGCGCGTCCGCTCAGCCCCGAGCGCGCCGCCGAGCTGCTGGCCGGGGCGCCGGGCGTGGAGCTGTCGGACATCCCCACCCCGCTCCAGGCGGCCGGCAAGGACGCCAGCTACGTGGGCCGCATCCGCGCGGACGAGACGGTGGAGAACGGCCTGTCGCTGTTCCTCTCGAACGACAACCTGCGCAAGGGCGCCGCGCTCAACGCGGTGCAGATCGCGGAGCTGGTCGCGGCCGAGCTGAGCTGACGCCTTCCTGACGTACGGAACCCCCCGGACCGCGTCCGGGGGGTTCCGCCGTGGGGGGAAGGACCAGATCAGCCGATCTTGGCGCCCAGCGCGTCGAGCGCGGCGGGCACCGGCTGGAAGTAGGTCTCGCCGCCGGAGGAGCAGTCACCGCTGCCGCCGGAGGTCAGGCCCAGCGCCTTGTCGCCCGCGAAGAGCGAACCGCCGCTGTCACCGGGCTCGGCGCAGACGTCGGTCTGGATCAGCCCGTCGACGGTGCCCTCCGGGTAGGTGACGGAGGCGTCCACGGCCTTGACGGTGCCGTCGTGCACCTGGGTGGTGCTGCCGCTGCGGGTGACCTGCTGGCCGACCTGCGCCTCGCCGGCGCCGGAGATGGCCTGCGTACCGCCGTCGTAGAGGTTGACCTCGCTCGGGTGGTCGACGTCGCCGGTGTAGGTGGCGATGCCGTAGTCGTTGCCCGGGAACTTGCCGTCGCCGCTCTCGGCGATGGGCTGACCGCCCTGGCTGTCGGACCAGGAGGAGATCGCGGTGGTGCAGTGGCCCGCGGTCAGGAAGCCGGGCTTGCCGTCGGCGGTGGTGACGTTGAAGCCGAGCGAGCAGCGACCGCCGTCGCCCCAGATGGCGTCGCCGCCGGCGATCTTGGTGGTGAACTCGCCCTCCGCGCGCTTGAGCTCGGCCTTGCCGCCCTGGGCCTTGACGGCCTTCTTCAGCTTGGCGAGCTCGGCGCCCTTGACCGTCTTGTCGGCGGTGACGACGACCTTGTTGGTCTTCACGTCGACCGAACGGGCCGTGCCGGGGATGTTCTTCCCGGTCAGCGCGTCCTTGGCGGAGTCGAGCTGGGCCAGGGTGTGCGTGACGACCTTGGCCTGCGCCCCGGCCGCCTCGACCTTCTCCTTGGCCGCCTCGTCGGTGACGTTGACGACGAGCTTGTTCGCCTTGGCGTCGTAGTAGGAGCCGGCGTCACCCTTGATGTCCGAGGTCAGCTGGTCGGCCAGCTGGGCCGCCGACGTCGAGGAGAGGGACTTGAGCGTGGGGGCGTCCTGGGAGGCGTTGGCCGTGGTGGCCGTGAGCGTCCCGACGGCGAGGGCGGCGACCGCCGACCCGGCGAGAACTATGCGGCGCTTGGGTACGCGTCGGTGCTGTGACAACGTGGAACCTCCGGTGGGGGGTTGGACCGCCCGGGGTGTGGGCGGACCAGGAGGATGTATGGACGCGGACTCGCAAGAAGTCGCGTCCATGCCAACTTGTGGGCCGAGTATTGCGAGCCCCGTCCCCCCGCACAAGGTTCAGATCACGTCAGCCGACCGGAAGTTCGGTTGCCCTGTCAAGGTGCCGAACGTCCCTCCGTGTCCGCGACGTCCCTCCCGACGGCAACCCGGGGCGATGCCATGTGTCCGCACGGTAAGGCGTAGACCTGACTGGATATCGACCCCCGCCCGCCACCACACGCATGTGCCCGTGCGCGCCTCCAGTGGCGCACACGGGCACACGAACCACCCGCAGACGGCGTCAGTACACGCTCACGCCGTACGCGTTGAGGGCCTCACGCACCGGCTGGAAGAAGGTCGTGCCACCGCTGGAGCAGTCGCCGCTGCCGCCGGAGGTGAGACCGAGCGCCGTACCCCCCGCGTAGAGAGGACCGCCGCTGTCCCCGGGTTCCGCGCACACGGTGGTGCGGATCAGCCCCGAGACGATGTCACCGCCCCCGTAGTTGACCGTGGCGTTCAGACCGGTGACCTGTCCCCTGTGGGTGCCCGTGGTGCTCCCGCGCCGGGTCACGCTCTGCCCGACGCGCGCGTCCCCGGCACCGGTGATGTCGACGCTGCCGACGGTGCCCGGATGGGAGAGGGCGGAATTGCTGTACCGCACCAGCCCGTAGTCGTTGCCGGGGAAGCTCGACCCCGCCGTGGGGCCGATGAGAGTGGAGTGGCTGGAGTCGCTGTACCAGTTGCCGCCGCCCTCCGTGCAGTGCCCGGCGGTCAGGAAGTAGTACGTGCCGCCCTTGCGGACGTTGAACCCGAGCGAGCAGCGGTACTGGCCCGCATAGATGGCGTCCCCGCCCGAAAGGTACTTCCGATACGTGCCCTTGACCCGCTCGATCTCGACAGCGCCCGCGACCTCGCCCGCGGCCCGCTTGATCCGCGCCAGCCCGGCACGGGAGACCCGGCTGTCTGCGGTGACGACGAGCTTGCCGTTCTCCTTGTCGACGTGCCACGCGGTGCCGGCCACGTCGGCGGAACGCACGGCATCACTGGCCGCGCTCAGCGCAGAGGCCGACCAGGCGTGGGGGGTGGGAGCTTCGGCGGAGGCCGTGGCCGGCGCGACGAGCGCGCCGGCCGCCGCCATGCCCGACGCGACGGCGATCAGCCGGCTGCGTCTGCGGCGTGTCACACCGTCAGCTGATGTGGTGCGCTTGGTCTTCACTTTTCCTCCCGATCACGGAAATCAAAGCGTGCTCCTGACAAACGCTGCATGGAGTATTCGCCGTGATTTTCCCGACCGGCAAGGCCCTCTTTCGGACTCCCTCGGCGTTTGGGACGACGAAGAGCGGGGAGGAGCCATACCTGGTCAACACCAGGTCAACCCGGGACGATGCGGAAGGTGTCGCTCACTCGGATGTCCTTGGCGGCCACCCATCCGGCGGGAACGGGACAATGCGGACCCTCTCGCACTCCTTCACCTGCCCCTTAACACGGTGATCCCTGATCGAGTGCCGGAAGTTCTGCACCAGAACCGTCACGAAACCCCGGCGGGATGGGTATCCGCTTGGCGCATCATCAGCATCATGGACGACCATAGGGGTTGCGGACCCGCGGCGGAGCGCTGAGAACAGTGGGACACCGCGCGAAGGAAAGGAGGCGTCCATGGGATCGGTGCGCAAGGCGAGTGCCTGGCTGGGCCTCGTCGACGACAGCGAGATGCGTTACTACGACTATGCCGACGGAACGGACGACGGCCCGGTCGAGGGGCCGGTGCCCGCGGACGCCGCACGGGAGCCGTGGGTCACCGACCCCAGAGTCCGGGTCACGGCCGAGACCGCCCAGGACCAGGGCACCAAGATCGCGACCGTCAGCCCGGACTGCTTCCGCGACGCACGCGGTATCGGCGAGCTCTTCCGGGACGGGGTGCCGGTGATCGTGAACCTCACCGCCATGGACTCGGCCGACGCGAAGCGCGTGGTCGACTTCGCGGCAGGCCTGACCTTCGGCCTGCGAGGCTCCATCGAACGCGTAGCCAACCGCGTCTTCCTGCTGACCCCGCCCGACTACAGCGTCGTCACCAACGAAGACCACCGCGACCCAGCCGGCTTCTACAACCAGAGCTGACCCCCTGGCCCCCAGCGCAGGGGCCAGGGGCGAAGCCCCTGACCGGGCCCAGTGAGCTCAGCCCCCATGTCGGGGGGGGTCCAGGGGGCGGAGCCCCT
>NZ_JASKYT010000436.1:0-5365 GCF_041028275.1 Streptomyces sp. PU-14G | reverse complement strand
GTACGGCTGCTGCTCGGCGGGGCCTTGACCGGGACGGAGGCGCCCTGGGACGACGAAAGGAAGCCGGTGGACGGAAGGGGGCCGGTGGACGGAAGGGGCCGGTGGGCGAGCGGGGGGCCCGTGGACGAGAGGCAGGAGGCGCGCACGTGACGGCAGGCCACAACGGTGCGGCGGCGGCTGCGACGCCGGAGGCGGAACGGCTGCGGCGCTGGCGCATGGTGCTCGGCGGTGGTGACGCGGACGGTACCGGCTGCGCGCTGGGTACCGCCGACAGCGGCATGGACCGGGCGCTGGAGACCGTCTACGGTGCGGACGGCTCCGGTGGGGGCACCCGGAGCGGCGGCGGCAGCCGTGCCGGCGGGCTCGGTGCCTCCGCCCCGCACGTCTCCCGCTGGCTGGGCGACATCCGCACGTACTTCCCCAGCTCGGTGGTGCAGGTGATGCAGCGGGATGCCATCGACCGGCTCGGGCTCTCGTCGCTGCTGCTGGAGCCCGAGATGCTGGAGGCCGTCGAGCCGGACGTGCACTTGGTGGGCACGCTCTTGTCGCTCAAGGCGGCGATGCCTCAAACCAGCAGGGAGACGGCGCGTGCCGTGGTGCGCAAGGTCGTGGCGGAGCTGGAGCGGCGGCTGGCGGCCCGGACCAGGGCGGCGCTGACCGGCGCGCTGGACCGCTCCGCGAAGGTCGGTCGTCCCCGGCACCGGGACATCGACTGGGACCGCACCATCCGGGCGAACCTCAAGAACTACCTGCCCGAGCACGGCACGGTGGTTCCCGAGCGGCTGGTCGGCTACGGGCGGGCCGCGCAGTCGGTCAAGAAGGAGGTCGTCCTCTGCATCGACCAGTCGGGGTCGATGGCGTCGTCCGTGGTCCACGCCTCGGTCTTCGGCGCGGTGCTGGGCTCGATGCGGACGTTGGACACGCGGCTCGTCGTCTTCGACACCGGCGTCGTGGATCTGACCGACGCGCTGGACGACCCCGTCGACGTGCTGTTCGGCACCCAGCTGGGCGGGGGCACCGACATCAACCGCGCGCTCGCCTACTGCCAGTCGCGGATCAGCCGCCCGTCGGAGACGATCGTCGTGCTGATCAGCGACCTGTACGAGGGAGGGATACGGAAGGAGATGCTGGGGAGGGTCGCCGCGATGAAGGACGCCGGTGTTCAGTTCGTCACGCTGCTCGCGCTCTCCGACGAGGGGGCGCCGTCCTACGACCGGGACCACGCCGCGGCTCTCGCGGCCCTCGGCGCTCCCGCGTTCGCCTGCACTCCCGACCATTTTCCCGAGGTGATGGCCGCCGCGATCGAGAAGCGTCCGATACCGGTGCCGGAGGACTGAGAGGCCTGGGGGTTGTGACCGTTGTCACCGCGTATGTGTGAGGTGCGATTTAGGCAGCGCACGCGCGCAGGGCTAACCTGCAAGGCGGACATGCCGCGCGACCCGTGGACGCCGCGGCCCTGCGGCACGCCCACGCTGACAACGACCGCGAGACCATTGATTAAGGGGACGGACGCGCGTGGACCTGTTCGAGTACCAGGCGAGGGACATCTTCGCCAAGCATGACGTACCGGTGCTGGCCGGTGAAGTCATCGAGACGCCTGAGGCGGCGCGCGAGGTGACCGAGCGGCTCGGCGGCCGAGCGGTCGTCAAGGCCCAGGTCAAGACCGGCGGCCGCGGCAAGGCCGGTGGCGTGAAGCTGGCCTCCGACCCGGCGGACGCGGTGGAGAAGGCCGGCCAGATCCTGGGCATGGACATCAAGGGCCACACGGTCCACAAGGTGATGCTGGCCCAGACCGCGGACATCGCGGAGGAGTACTACGTCTCCTTCCTCCTGGACCGCACCAACCGCACCTTCCTGGCGATGGCCTCGGTCGAGGGCGGCGTGGAGATCGAGGAGGTCGCCGCCACCAAGCCGGAGGCGCTGGCCAAGATCCCGGTGGATGCCATCGAGGGCGTCACCGAGGCGAAGGCCCGCGAGATCGCCGAGGCCGCGAAGTTCCCGGCCGAGCTGATCGACCAGGTCGCGCAGGTCCTGATCAAGCTGTGGGACGTGTTCGTCAAGGAGGACGCCCTCCTCGTCGAGGTCAACCCGCTGGTCAAGACGGGTGACGGCAAGGTCATCGCGCTGGACGGCAAGGTGTCGCTGGACGCAGGCGCCGACTTCCGCCAGCCCGAGCACGAGGCGCTGGAGGACAAGGCCGCCGCCAACCCGCTGGAGGCCGCGGCCAAGGCCAAGGGCCTCAACTACGTGAAGCTGGACGGCCAGGTCGGCATCATCGGCAACGGCGCGGGCCTGGTCATGTCCACCCTCGACGTGGTCGCCTACGCGGGCGAGGCGCACAGCAACGTCAAGCCGGCCAACTTCCTCGACATCGGTGGCGGCGCCTCCGCCGAGGTCATGGCGAACGGCCTGGAGATCATTCTCGGCGACCCCGACGTCAAGTCGGTCTTCGTCAACGTCTTCGGCGGCATCACCGCCTGCGACGCGGTCGCCAACGGCATCGTGCAGGCGCTGGAGCTGCTCAAGTCCAAGGGCGAGGACGTCAGCAAGCCCCTGGTCGTGCGCCTCGACGGCAACAACGCCGAGCTCGGCCGCAAGATCCTGACCGACGCGGCGCACCCGCTGGTGCAGCAGGTCGACACGATGGACGGCGCGGCCGACAAGGCCGCCGAGCTGGCCGCCAAGTAAGCCCGGACGAGACCGAACGAGGACACCGACAACACCATGGCTATCTTCCTCACCAAGGAGAGCAAGGTCATCGTCCAGGGGATGACCGGCTCCGAGGGCCAGAAGCACACCAAGCGGATGCTTGCTTCCGGCACCAACATCGTCGGCGGCGTGAACCCGCGCAAGGCGGGCACGAACGTCGACTTCGACGGCACCGAGGTGCCCGTCTTCGGCGGCGTCAAGGAGGCGATGGAGAAGACCGGTGCGGACGTCACCGTCATCTTCGTCCCGCCGAAGTTCGCCAAGGACGCGGTCGTCGAGGCGATCGACGCGGGCATCGGCCTCGCTGTCGTGATCACCGAGGGCATCGCCGTCCACGACACCGCCTACTTCTGGGACTACGCGACCCAGAAGGGCAACAAGACGCGGATCGTCGGCCCGAACTGCCCGGGTCTGATCACCCCCGGCCAGTCGAACGCGGGCATCATCCCGTCCGACATCACCAACAGCGGCCGCATCGGCCTGGTCTCCAAGTCGGGCACGCTGACGTACCAGATGATGTACGAGCTGCGTGACATCGGCTTCTCCACCTGCGTCGGCATCGGCGGTGACCCGGTCATCGGCACCACCCACATCGACGCCCTCAAGGCGTTCGAGGCCGACCCGGACACCGACCTGATCGTCATGATCGGTGAGATCGGCGGCGACGCCGAGGAGCGCGCGGCGGACTTCATCAAGGAGAACGTGACCAAGCCGGTCGTCGGCTACGTCGCGGGCTTCACCGCTCCGGAGGGCAAGACGATGGGCCACGCCGGCGCGATCGTCTCCGGCTCCTCCGGTACCGCGCAGGCCAAGAAGGAGGCCCTGGAGGCCGCGGGCGTGAAGGTCGGCAAGACCCCGTCCGAGACCGCCCGCCTGGCGCGCGAGCGCCTGAGCGCCTGAGCTGCCTGAGCCGCTGGAACGCCTGAGCGTCCGGATCGGTTGAAGGTCTGGGCTGCCTCCTGAAAACCTGAGGGTCCGAGGAGGCGACACCAGGCCGTGGCACGGCTGCTTGACGGGCCCGCACCCCGCGAGGGTGCGGGCCCGTCAGCTGTCTCGGCCCTGGTCGGCCCGCTGGAAGTCGTGCAGGTCCACGCGCTCGTTGGTGGAGCGCAGCTGAGGCAGATAGGCGCGGTCCGAGGGGGCCGAGCGCTTGGCCTCGGCATGCTGCCGATCCCGGCCCTCTTCACTCGTCCGAGTGGTTCTCAGTACGGACGCGCCGGGGAACGTCTCCGGAGCGAATGTCCGGGGCACCACTCCGGCAGGTTTCCTCGGCGGCTGCGCGCTCTCCGCCGTCACGAGAGTGAGCACCGTCGCCGCCGTCACGGTCGCCGTCAGCCCCAGCGAGGCCCGCGTCCACAGCCGCGTCGTACGGAAGCTGCGGCGGCGTACGAGGCGCGGCGGCACGGGACGTACCGGCTGGGCCACGGCGAGCTCGCGCAGCGTGTGCGCCAGCACGGCGCCGCGCCGTCTCCGCGGAAGCTCCCGCAGCGGCGGCCAGCTCTCCTCGAGCGCCGCCCGTCCGTGGGTGACCCGCCCGGCCGCCGCCTCCGTACTGCACTCCACCTCGGCGGCGGTCTCCGGCAGCGTGAGCCCCAGCCCGTAGTGCAGCAGCAGCGCGGCACGGTAGCTGCGCGGCAGTCCCAGGAAGGCCTCCAGCACGGCTCGGTCCTCGGGTGGACCCGAGTACGCCTGCGGCATGCGGCGGAGCGGGTGGAACTGGTGCCACGGGGACAGCGCGTACTCGTACACCGTCGCGCGCACCGTGCGCGTCGGGTCGCTGCCCGCCAGCACCTTGGGCCAGTGCTGCCACGCCTGGTGAAACGCCCACCGCACCGCGCGCTCCGCCACACGCCGGTGTCCGGACAGCAGGAACGCCTGCCGCGTGAGGGCCCGCGCCTGGCGCAGATACAGCTCGTCGAACGCCTCGACCGGGTCGGACGGCAGCTCCTGCGGCTGCGCGGCTGTCCGGACGAAGTCGTCCACAGGGCCCGCCACCCTCGCGACCACCTCGACGCGGGGCTCCGCGTCACTCCGCCGCGGTGCGGGCGCCGACACCCGTGGTGCCTGCGGGACCTCGCCCGTCCGAGGTGCGCTCCGCGGGGTGGGCGCCGTACGCGCCCCCTCGTCGTCCCCGCCGCGTGGGCCCTGCGCCTCGGGCGGAAGCTCCTCCCCCTCGGGCGGAAGCTTCTCCCCCTCGGGTAGAAGCTTCTCCGTCGGAGCCGCCACGACTCCGAACGGCGCGCCCCCGTCGCAGCCACCGCCCACCCCGACGGGCTCGCCTTCCCCGTCCTTCTCCACAGCGGGGGCGTCGGACGACGGAGTGTCGGGCAGCGGGGTGTCGGACAGCGGGGCGTCGGACTCGTCGGAGGGCGGCGGCTCGGTCCCCGGCGCGGGGGAGGTGTCGGCGCTCTCCACGCCCTCCCCGGCCCCGGACGGCTCCCGCTCGGCTGCGGTCGCGGCGGTGTCCGTCACGGCGCTCAACGGGGTGTCCGTCGCGGCGCTCGACGGGGCGTTCGGTGCGGCACTCGGCAGGGCGTTCGGTGTGGCTTCGGACGCGGGCTCGGATGGGGTGTTCGCGGTGGACTTGCGCCGCTGGGCGCTCGAACGTTTGCCGTGGCCCTTGCCTCCGCTCCCGCCTCCGCCCCGGCCGCCTTGC
>NZ_JASKYT010000435.1:0-5118 GCF_041028275.1 Streptomyces sp. PU-14G | reverse complement strand
GAACAGACCCCAGCCACCTGTCCGGCGCCAGCGACCGACCAGGGCGGTCTCTGTCCTGCTCCCGCCGGGACGGTGGCTGGTCGGGCGGGGCCTGTCCCCTTCGCGCCGCGGCGGTGGTCGGCGCGGGTAGGGCCTGCGCCGTTCTCGCCGGGACGGTGGCTGGCCAGGGTGGAGGCCGCCCTGTTGCCGCCGCGACGGCGGCCCGCCACGGCGGCGAGGGTCCGGCGGGTTTTCGACGGGCTGCTCCGGACCGCTCGGCCATGTGACCGGTCGAGACGAACGGTGGCTGCGGCCGAAGCGGCCCGGCTCTGGCTCCGGCTCCGGTTGAGGGCCGTCCGGGACGGAGTCCCGCCCGGCCGGCCCCCGCRGGSCTGCGGCCGAAGCGGCCCGGCTCTGGCTCCGGCTCCGGTTGAGGGCCGTCCGGGACGGAGTCCCGCCCGGCCGGCCCCCGCAGGCCGGGCCCCCGTGCCGGGCGTGGCGCCCGCCCAGCCGCCCAGCACCTGACAGGCGCGGTGCAAACGTTCAGCACCTGGCAGCCGCGGCGCCCACGCTCAGCACCCGGCAGCCGCGGCGCCCACGCTCAGGAAGCGGCCGGTGCGGCGTGGCGCCCATGGCCGGAGCCGGCCCCGGCCGGTGCGCCGCCCCACAGCGGTGGCGGGTGCGGAGCGCCCCGCGCCCCGCGCCCCGCGCCCCGCGGCCCGGGGCCGGGGCCGGGGCCCGGGACCCAGCAGGGTGCTGCACCCCATGACTGCGGCCTCAGCACAGCGCAGCGCTCAGCGGGCGCGGTCGAAGTCGATGGCGCTGTAGGCGCGCAGCTTCGAGAGCCGGTGCACGGATTCGATCTGGCGGATGGTGCCCGACTTGGACCGCATCACCAGGGACTGGGTGTAGGCGCGCTCTGCCCGGTAGTGGACGCCGCGCAGCAGGTCGCCGTCGGTGATGCCGGTGGCGACGAAGAAGACGTTCTCGCCCTGGACCAGGTCCTCGGTCAGCAGCACCTTGTCGAGGTCGTGTCCGGCGTCGAGGGCGCGCTGCCGCTCCTCGTCGTCCTTGGGCCACAGCTTGCCCTGTATCGTCCCGCCGAGGCATTTGATCGCGCAGGCGGCGATGATGCCCTCGGGGGTGCCGCCCACGCCGAGCAGCAGGTCGACGCCGGTCTCCTCGCGTACGGTCATCACGGCGCCGGCGACGTCGCCGTCCGCGATGAACTTGATGCGGGCGCCGGCCTCGCGGATCTCCTGGACGAGGCTCTCGTGGCGGGGGCGGTCGAGCACCACGACGGTGACGTCCTCGACGCCGCAGCCCTTGGCCTTGGCGATCCGCCGGATGTTGACGGCGGGCGGCGCGGTGATGTCCACGAACTCGGCGGCCTCGGGCCCGGTCACCAGCTTGTCCATGTAGAAGACCGCGCTGGGGTCGAACATCGCGCCGCGCTCGGCCACTGCCAGCACCGAGACGGCGTTGCCCATGCCCTTGGCGGTGAGTGTCGTGCCGTCGACGGGGTCCACGGCCACGTCGCATTCGGCGCCCGTTCCGTCGCCGACGCGCTCCCCGTTGTAGAGCATCGGCGCCTCGTCCTTCTCGCCTTCGCCGATCACCACGATGCCGTTCATGGAGACCGTCGAGACGAGGGTGCGCATGGCCTTGACGGCGGCGCCGTCGGCACCGTTCTTGTCGCCTTTGCCCACCCAGCGGCCCGAGGCCATGGCCCCCGCCTCGGTGACCCGTACCAGCTCGAGCGCGAGGTTCCGGTCCGGTGCCTCGGGGCTGACTTCGAGCTGTGAGGGCAGGTGGTGGTGTTCGGTCATCGGAACACACCTTTCTGTACGGCGACTCTGTACGGCCACTGCGGCGACGTAAGCTGTGCCGATTCGGCGAGGGTGAACAGGATTTTACCGGTCGTCAGCTAAGTGAGCAGGAGTGCCCACGGATGAGCGTCCGAGGTGGCGTCCGCCCCTGTCGCGGGCCGCCGACCGGCATAAGGGACGATGGGGGCGTGGCAGCAGACAAGAAGCGCGGCACGCAGACGGCCCGCGACATGGTGATCTCGCTGGCGGTGATCATCCTCGCCGCGTGGGTGATCTACCTGTTCATTCCGCACGACGAGTCCAAGGACCCGGTCAAGACTGTCAGCTACCGGGTGGAGCTGGCGTCCGCCCGGCGTGCGGCGCCCTACCCCGTCGCCGCGCCGAAGGGGCTGCCGAAGGACTGGCGTGCGACCTCGGTGCGCTACTCCGCCGACGGTCCGACGGGGGCCGCCTGGCATCTGGGTTTCATGACGCCGAACGAGGAGTACGCCGCCGTGGAGCAGAGCGACGGCAAGCAGCCCGGGCGGTTCGTCGACGAGGTGACCCAGGGAGCGGAGAAGACCGCGAAGAAGCAGCGCGTCGCGGGCGAGGAGTGGACGCGCTACTCCGGTGCGAAGTACGACGCGCTGGTGCGCACCGCACAGGACGGCAAATCGGTGACCGTCGTGACCGGGACGGCGACCTTCGAGCAGTTGGGCCGGCTCGCCGGGGCGCTGGAAGCCAAGTCCCTGGAGGGCTGATCCCGCACTCGGTCCCGCGCGACCTGCTCCCCGCCGGTCGGCAGGTGGCGCAGGCGTCGCGCCGGTCGGCCGGGCACGGGCATGCGGAAGCCCCCCCCCGCGCGAGAGGGGGGAGTACGCGCGGGGGGCGGTCTGTCGACGCGGCTCAGCGGCTCCGCCTCGTCAGCTCCGCGGCTCGTCGGCTCGCGGCTCGTCGGCTGGTTAGCTCAGCCGTTCAGAAGTCCGCAGTTCACAGGACGGTGACCACGTCGTCGTAGGCGAGGCGGGGTGAGCGCGGGCCGAAGGCGTCGGGGCCCGGCTTGCCGATGTTGACGACCATGAGCACGCGCTGGCGCCCGTCGCCGAAGAACTCCTTGTTGACGCCCTCGGGGTCGAAGCCGGTCATCGGGCCCGCGGCGAGACCCGCGGCGCGCACGCCGAGGACGAAGTACCCGGCCTGGAGGGTGGCGTTGAGGGCCCCGGCGGTCTCGCGCGAGGTCTCCTCGGCGAAGACCGCGTCCTTGATGTGGGGGGCGTGCGGGAACAGCTCGGGCAGCCGCTCGTGGAAGTCGAGGTCGTAGGAGAGGACCGCGGTCAGCGGCGCCTTGCGGGTCTTGGGCACGTTGCCCTCGGCCATGTGGGCCAGCAGGCGCTCGCGGCTCTCGGCCGAGCGGAGCAGGGTCACCCGGAGGGGCGACTGGTTGAACGCGGTGGGGCCGTACTTGACCAGGTCGTATATCGCCTGGGTCTGCTCCTCGGTGACCGGCTCGTCCGTGAAGGTGTTGGCCGTGCGGGCTTCACGGAAGAGGAGATCCTGGGCTGCGGGGTCGAGCGCGAGAGCCATGGGGGCGTTGCCTTGCCTTTTCGTGCGACGTACGGGGGTGCACAGTTAAGTGTAACGAGCACTTGTTCAATCTTGAATAAATGCTGGTCACCGCCGCTTTCCCGCCGGCGCGCGGTCGGATGCCCGCCCTCCGCGCGCTAACCGAGCTCGGACTCCTCCGCGTCGCCCTCCTCGCCCTCTTCCCCCTCCTCTTCCAGCACCGCGTCCAGCCGGGCCCGCGCACCGTCCAGCCAGGCGCGGCAGATGCCCGCGAGCTCCTCGCCCCGCTCCCACAGCGCCAGCGACTCCTCCAGCGTCGAGCCGCCCGACTCCAGACGCTGCACGACCTCGACCAGCTCTGCCCGCGCCTGCTCATAGCTGAGCGCGTCCGCCGTGGCCAGCTCGGCCTGGGAGGCCGCCCCGTCGTCCTGGGCCGCCCCGTCCTCGGCAGCCGCGGCAGCCGCGGCGCCTTCCGCTTCCGTCGTCATACCGCCAGCCTATGCGCGCCCTGTGACAGCGACGCCGAACTCCCCCTCGGCGACCCGGGCCCGCAGCTGCTCGCCCTCGGCCACCTCGGCGGCCTCCCGCACGACGGCCCCGTCCGCGCGCTGGAGCACCGCGTAGCCGCGACGCAGCGTCGCCGCGGGGGAGAGCGCCACGACACGGGCGCGGGTGTGCGCCAACTCGTCCTCCGCGCGGGCCAGCCGGTGGTCCAGACAGCGGCGGGAGCGGTCGAGCAGCGCCGCCACCTCGTCCTCGCGGGACTCCACCATCGTGTGCGGGTCGGCCATCGCGGGGCGGCTCATCACCTCCGCCAGACCACGCTCCTCCCGCTCCAGCCTGCTGTTGATCACGCGCAGGCCGCGCTCGCGCAGCGCCCGCACCCGCTCGTGCTCCTCCCCGACATCCGGCACGGTGTCCTTCGCCGCGTGCGTGGGCGTCCGCGAGCGCAGGTCGGCCACCAGGTCGAGCAGCGGCGCGTCGGCCTCGTGCCCGATCGCCGAGACCACCGGGGTCCGCGCCGCCGCCACCGCGCGGACCAGGCGCTCGTCGGAGAACGGCAGCAGATCCTCCATGCCGCCGCCGCCCCGCGTCACGATGATCACGTCCACGTCCTGGCGGGCGTCCAGCTCGCGCAGCGCCTCGATGATCTGCGGCACGGCGTAGGCGCCCTGCACCGCGGTGTTGCGCACCTCGAAGCGGACGGCCGGCCAGCGCTCCCGCGCCGTGTGCAGCACGTCCCGCTCGGCGTCGGAGGCCCGGCCGGTGATCAGCCCTATCCGCTGCGGCAGGAACGGCAGCCCCTTCTTGCGCTCCGCCGCGAACAGCCCTTCGGCGGCCAGCGCCTTGCGCAGCCGCTCCAGGCGGGCCAGCAGCTCGCCGACGCCGACCGGACGGATCTCGGCGGCGCGCAGCGACAGCCGTCCCGCCTTCTCGTACCACTCCGGCTTCGCGTGGACGACGACACGGGTGCCCTCGCTGATGACGTCCTTGACCTGCTCGTAGACCTGGCGGAAACAGGTGACGCTCAGCGAGACCTCGCGGGAGGGGTCGCGCAGCGTCAGGAAGACCATGCCCGCGCCCGGTCTGGGGGAGAGCTGGATGATCTGCCCCTCCACCCAGACGGCCCCCAGCCGGTCGATCCAGCCGCGGATCAGCCGGGAGACCTCGCTGACGGGGATCGGGGAGTCGGCGGACGTGGTGAGAGCCATGCGAGAAGGCTAGGCCCTGCCACCGACAGCCCCGACCCGCCCGTCCCCGCCCGTAC
>NZ_JASKYT010000434.1:0-5792 GCF_041028275.1 Streptomyces sp. PU-14G | reverse complement strand
GGGGCGCACACCTCGCGTCTGCTACGCGCGCCGCACGGCCGGAGGGAGCGTCACTGGGGGGCGTCCTTCCTGTCCATGTACTCGAAGACGCTGCCGTCCGGGTGGCGGGCCACCAGACTGCGGCCGATGGGTGTGGACTTGGGGCCCGCGATGATCTGGGCTCCCACGGTGTGCAGGTCGGCCAGCGCGTCGTCGACGTCCTTCACGGCGAGTGTGGCCTTGATCTTGCTGAGCACTTCCAGGTGCCCCTCGGGGCCGCTCATCAAGAAGAACGGGCCCACGGCGGCGACTTCCACCGAGCCGTTTTCGAAGCGCGCCGCCTCGGTACCCGCCAGCCGCTCGTACACCGGTACCGCGGCGTCCAGATCGTCGACGCAGATACGCAGCGAGGTCCCCAGAATATCCATGGCCCTACCCTAGGACGGGCCGCAGGCCCTGCCGAACCCCGGCAAGGGGTGGGGAGTTGCCGTACTTCGTTCCGTCCACACGTGGCACGGAAACTCGTCACGCGTGGCGCAGGGTCTCGTCACACGTGGCACGGGATCTCCGTCACACGTGGCACAGGGACCGGTCACACGTGGCAGAGGATCTCGCCGTGGACGACGGTGAACCAGCCGTCCTCTTCGGCGCCCCAGGCCCGCCACGCCTCGGCGACGCGTTGCAGTTCCTGCCGGGTGGCCAGGCCGGATTCGACGGCGAGGTCGGCGTACGCGGAGGCCACCGTGCGGTCCGCCCACAGTCCGCTCCACCAGGCGCGTTCCTCTGGGGAGACGAAGCACCAGGTGCTGGTGGTGATCTCGACGTCGGTGAGGCCCGCCTGGCGGGCCCACGCGTGCAGTCGGCGTCCGGCGTCCGGCTCGCCGCCGTTGGCCCGGGCGACGCGCCGGTAGAGGTCCAGCCACTCGTCCAGGCCGGGCACCTGCGGGTACCAGAACATTCCGCCGTAGTCCGCGTCCCTGGCGGCGACCACTCCGCCGGGTGCGCACACCCGGCGCATCTCGCGCAGCGCGGTGACGGGGTCGCCCACGTGCTGGAGGGTCTGGTGCGCGTGGACCACGTCGAAGCTGTCGTCGGGGAAGTGGAGGGCGTGGACGTCGCCGGTCGTGAACGTGGTGTTGGCCGCCCCGCGTTCGGCCGCCGTCTCGCGGGCCTGGGCCAGTACGCCCTCGGCCGCGTCGAGTCCGGTGACCGTGCCCTCGGGCACCAGGGCGGCGAAGTCGGCCGTGATGGTGCCGGGCCCGCACCCGATGTCCAGGACGCGGTGGTCCGGGCGCAGCGCGCCGAGCAGGTAGGCGGCGGAGTTGTCGGCGGTGCGCCAACGGTGCGAACGCAGGACGGACTCGTGGTGGCCGTGGGTGTACACGGCGGTCTCGTGTGCCATGCGGGCACCTTAACGAGTCGTCTTGCCATGTGAGCAACTGTCTCTCGCATGGTGGACACCGCATGGCGGGCATCTGCGGACGGCCCTCCGCCGGGTTCTCTCGCACCGGCTGCCGGGCGCGGGGGAGTTGGCCACCTGATGCCTCGACCTGACACGGCGGTTTGCCGCCCGTGACGCGGGGCACCCGGGCGCCCGTGCTTCGGAAAGAAGGCACACCCGTGGGAGGGACGCGCGCGCCCCAAGGCCGCTCGGCCGCCCCGCCGGTGCCCTCGCTCCCGCGGTGTCCGTCCGACGACGTGAGCGGTAGGGGAGCACAGCCGATGACCCTTCGTACGAAGCGCTCGAGGCACCCGCACGACGACGCGCCCGACACCTCCGACGAGTTCCGGCGTATCGCCGCACTGCCTGACGGGCCTGAGAAGGAAGAACTGCGCCAGCGCGTGGTGCGGGCCTGGATGCCGATGGCCGGACGGCTGGCCCGGCACTTCCGCAACCGGGGCGAGGCGTTGGAGGATCTCCAGCAGGTCGCCGCGCTCGGCCTGGTCAAGGCCGTCGCCCGTTACGACGTCTCCCGCGGGTGCGCGTTCGAGAGCTTCGCCGTGCCGACCATCGTCGGCGAGGTCAAGCGGCATTTCCGCGACCACATGTGGGGACTTCACGTGCCCCGGCGCGTGCAGGAGCTCCGCAACCGGGTCCGCACCAGCCAGCGCGAGCTCAGCCACTCGCTCGACGGGCGCAGCCCTTCCGTGCGGCGGATCGCCGAACACTGCGGACTCAGCGAGGAAGACGTGCTGCTCGGCATGGAGGCGCTGGAGAGCTACAGCACGCTGTCGCTGGACGCACAACTTCCCGGTGCGGACGACGGGTACTCCCTCGCCGACACTCTCGGGAGCCCCGAACCCGGCTTCGACCAGGTCGTCTACCGGGAGGCGGTCAAACCGCGGCTGCGGCGGCTGCCGGAGCGCGAGCGGCGCATCCTCTACATGCGTTTCTTCTGCGACATGACGCAGAGCCGGATCGCCGAACAGCTCGGTATCTCGCAGATGCACGTCTCCCGGCTCATCAGCCGGACGTGCAGCCGAATCCACCACGAGGTGGAGGCCGACCGGCGCCTCGAACGCGGGGTGCCCGGCGCGGCGGCGCCGGACGCCCACGGCCCTGACGTCGAGGAGCCGGACGCCTCGGGTGCGGACGCCAGGGCGGCGGGTCGGGCCTCGGCGGCTCCGGGCGCCGAGGCCGCGCGCTGTGGTGCCCGCGGCGGCGACGGGCGGCGTACGGCCATGCGCCGGTACGCCGCCCGTCGCCGTACCAGCGCCGGCACCGTCGCCGACGGCAACCGCAAGCACCGTCAGACCTCCAGGGCGGGCGGGTACGCCCGAGGCTCCCAGTCCCCGGTACCGGCCCGCGGCTGAGACGTCCGCCGGAAAGGGGACATGCGGCCTCCCGCGGGAGCGGCCATGCTCCGGCGCGGTGCCGCTGGGGCCGACGGTGCCACCGGGCCGCCGGACCGTCGGTACCGCCGTGCCGACGGACGGCCGCCGTGGCAGCGTCGTCCGCCCGTGCCGACGGACGGCCGCTGTGGCTGCGTCGTCCGCCCGCGGCGGCCTCGTCCGCTCGGGGTGGCGTCCCTCCGCCGGGGTGTCGCGCCCGCGTGGTGCTTTCCGTGTCGGCGATGCCGGTGTCACTGCCGTCTGCGAAGGTGTACACAAGACGGTTGTCTGATCTACAGGTAGGCGGCACATATGCGGCGCACCGGTCAGGGGAGCGAAGGGGGCGCGGGTCCGCGCCCCCTGCCTGGCCTGGCCGCTGTGCGGGAGTCGGCGTGCGGCTACTGGCAGCGGCGCGGTTTGCCGACCGAGCCCGCGCAGGTGGCCGTGGCCCCGGCGGCACCGCTGCTGCTGCTCGCCGTCCTGGCCGCTGCGGGCAGACGGGAGCGGCCGGGTGCGGCGGGCGTGCTCCTGCCGCACCCGTGCACGTCGTGGTACGCGCCGCAGGCCCACCTGCTGGGGCAGCCGGTGCGAACGGTGCCCGTGCCAGCCGAGTGCGGTGGTGTGCCCGACCCGTTCGCGCTGCTGGAGACGGTGCGCAGGGCGCGCGCTGCGGGGGAGGCGCCGCGTGCGCTGGTGCTCTCCATGGCCGACGACGTCACGGGTACGGCCGCGCCTCCGGAGCTGTTGCACGAGGTGTGCGAGGCGGCCGTCGCCGAGGATCTGCTGCTCGTCAGCGACGAGACGTGGCGCGACTCCTCGCACGCCGCGGACGACACCGTCGTGGTCAGTCCTGCCCAGATGCTGGCGGAGGCGGGGCGGCCCGAACAGGTGGTGGTGCTCGCCGATCTCGGGGCGGCGCTGCCGCAGCCGGATCTGCGCGCGGGCGTCGCGCGCTTCTCCGCCACGCGTGGGGGCGAGCTGCTCGGCGAACAAGTGAACGAGGTGCTGGGACTGCTCGGCTCCGGACTGTCGGAGCGGACGGCCGCGGCCGCCGTCACAGCGCTGTCCGAGCCCGCGGAGCTGCGCTCCCGACGGGCCGCCGACGCCCGTCGGCACGGTTGGCTGGCCGGGTTGCTCCACGGGGCGGTCACCGAGGCCGGAGCCACGTGCCGCCCGCCCCACGTGGGCCGCCACGTCTATGCCGACCTCGACCAGCTCAGGACCCGGCTCGCCGCGCGCGGCATCGCGGACGCGCCGGCGCTCGAGGCCGAACTGGTGCGCCGTCTGGGGCCGTACGCGGTGGGCGGGCACCGCTTCGGTGACGATCCACGTGAGCTGCGGGTGCGGCTGTCGACGGGGGCGCTCAGCGGCGCCCCGCCCCACCCTTCCGCCACCGCCGCTGTCGCCCCCACCACCGCCACCGTCACGGGTCCTGCCGCCACCGCCGCGGGCCCTGCCGACGCCGGTTCCGTGCCCGGGGCACGGCAGTGGGGCCCCGCCGAGCTGGGGGCCAGGGAATCGGCGGGCGCGGCCGAGGCGTTGGCACAGGTGCAGTCGGTGCTGGCCGACCTCACGGATGGGAGCTCCCACTAGATGACCGATCGGACCGGGCAGCGTTCTGAGCGCTTCTCCACTGCTTCGTCCCTGTCGGATGAGAACCCGGCACGGGAAGGGCCCGCTTCCGCCGCTTCCCCCAGCGCCCCGCCGACCGGTACTCCATCGACCGACACTCCGTCGTCCGATACGCCGTTGTCCGATGCCCCTTCGTCCGGTACGCCGTCGTCCGGTGCTCCCTCGCCTGGCGCGCTGCCGGGCGGCGAGCCGTCGGAAAGACCGGCGTCCGCCTGCGGCGCCGCCCGCTCCGGGCCGACCGATGTGCTCCTGCGGCCCCCGCCGCCCGCCGTGTCACCGCCGCGCCCCGTCGGGGCGCGGCGCATGTGGCCGCGCTCCTTCGCCGACCGGCTGACCTCGCCGCTGCCCGGTGTCCGCGCGCTGGCCCGGCTGGCCCGTGAGGGGGCGATGCGGCCGGTTTCCTCGGCGCTGGCCGAGGAGATCCCGAAGTTGCCCTTCGCGCCGGGCCCGATGCCCGACCCGGGGCCCGACACCGTCGCCGTCACCTGGGCGGGGCACGCCAGCTGGGTGGTGCGCATCGGCGGTCTGACGGTGCTCACCGACCCGGTCTGGTCCCGGAAGATCCTGGGCACGCCCGCCCGGGTCACGCCGGTGGGCGTCGCCTGGCAGGATCTGCCGAAGGTGGACGCGGTGGTCATCTCGCACAACCACTACGACCACCTGGACGCGCCCACTCTGCGCAGGCTGCCGCGCGACACCCCCCTCTTCGTCCCCGCCGGGCTGGGCGGCTGGTGCCGCAAGCGCGGCTTCACCACCGTCACCGAGCTGGACTGGTGGGAGGGCGCCGAGCTGCCGTCCCCGGCGGGCGCGTCCGCGGGGCAGGCGGGGGGCGGCAGGGTCCGCTTCGACTTCGTGCCGGCGCACCACTGGTCCAAGCGGTCCCTGACCGATACCTGCCGCTCGCTGTGGGGCGGTTGGGTGCTGACCGACCGGCACAAGCAGCGGGTGTACTTCGCGGGCGACACCGGGTACGGGCACTGGTTCGGTGAGATCGGCCGCCGCTACCCGGGCATCGATCTGGCGCTGCTGCCGATCGGTGCCTACGACCCGCGCTGGATGCTGCGTCCGGTGCACACGGATCCGGAGGAGGCGGTGCGTGCCTGCCAGGATCTGGAGGCGCGCCGGATGGCGCCGATGCATTGGTCGACGTTCCTGCTCTCGGAGGAGCCGCCGCTGGAGCCGCTGATCCGGGTGCGGGCCGCGTGGCGGAAGGCGGAGCTCCCGCGCGAAGACCTGTGGGACCTGCCGGTGGGCGCCTCCCGCGTCCTGGAGCCTGCGCACTCCTAGCCACCAGGCCCAGCCACCGGGCTCAGCTCCCGGGCCCTGTCACCGGGCTCAGCCGCCAGGCC
>NZ_JASKYT010000433.1:0-5009 GCF_041028275.1 Streptomyces sp. PU-14G | reverse complement strand
GCAACGGGGTGCTGCGGGGGGTGCCGGGCCGCCGCCCGTCGGTTTCGAGACTAGACACTCGCGGGCCCTGGCGGCAGTGCGCGGGGCCCTTCGTGTGACCGGTCGCCCCCGCGGCGCGCCGCGGCGCGACGTCCGTTGGCCTGCCCGTGTGCGCCGGCCGCCGTCCCCGTGTGCGGCGGCCACCCTGCCGGTGTGCGGCGGGGCCCGTCCCGTGCCCTGCCGGTGTGCGGCGGGGCCCGTCCCGTGCCCCGCCCCGACGATGCCCGACGGCTGTCTCAGTGGTGTCCCGCGGTCGTCTCGGAGGTGTCCCGCGGGCGCCGCCTCAGCGGTGTTCGACCGGCAGGACGGGTTCTCCCCGGGAGAGCTGCATCGCGGACATGGGAAGCCGTGCGAGGGAGTCCTGGTGGCGTTCGCGTGCGGCTTCCAGCGGCTCCCTGCCGACGACGGTGCCGTTCTCGACGAGTGAGACCTGGAGCTGGTGGCCGGCGAGCTCGTCGGGCACGGGGCCGCTGCCGACGACCTCGGCCTCGGCCACGCCGTCGGCGTCCAGCGGCCTGGCGGCCCACTTGGCGCCGCCGAGGGAGGTCTTGCCGCCGAGGGAGCGTTTGGCGACGGGCCGCAGCGGGGCCGCGGGGTCGTCGGTGTCGGCGCGGGCGACCAGCTTGTAGACCATGGAGGCCGTGGGGTGGCCGCTGCCGGTCACGAGCTGGGTGCCGACGCCGTAGGCGTCGACGGGCGCGGCGGCCAGGGAGGCGATGGCGTACTCGTCGAGGTCGCTGGTGACGACGATCTTCGTCTTGGTGGCGCCGAGCTCGTCGAGCTGCTGGCGTACGCGGTGGGCGACGAGCAGCAGGTCGCCGGAGTCGATGCGGACGGCGCCGAGCTCGGGGCCCGCCACGTCGACGGCGGTGCGGACGGCTTCGGCGACGTCGTAGGTGTCGACGAGCAGCGTGGTGCCGCTGCCGAGGGAGTCGACCTGGGCGCGGAAGGCGTCGCGTTCGGTGTCGTGCAGGAGGGTGAAGGCGTGGGCGCTGGTACCGACGGTGGGGATGCCGTAGCGGAAGCCGGCGGCGAGGTCGGAGGTGGTGTCGAAGCCGCCGACGTAGGCGGAGCGGGAGGCGGCGACGGCGCCGAGTTCGTGGGTGCGGCGGGCGCCCATCTCGATCAGGGGGCGACCGCCGGCGGCGACGGCCATGCGGGAGGCCGCGGCGGCGACGGCGGAGTCGTGGTTGAGGATGGAGAGGATCACGGTCTCCAGCAGGACGCACTCGGCGAAGGTGCCTTCGACGCGCAGCAGCGGTGAGCCGGGGAAGTAGGTCTCGCCCTCGGGGTAGCCGAGGATGTCGCCGCGGAAGCGGTAGCCGGCGAGCCACTCCAGGGTGGGCTCGTCGACGACGTGGGTCTCGCCGAGGAAGCGGAGCATCTGGTCGTCGAAGCGGAAGTTCTCGACGGCGTCGAGGACGCGTCCGGTGCCGGCGACGACCCCGTAGCGGCGGCCTTCGGGCAGCCGGCGGGTGAAGACCTCGAAGACGGAGCGGCGCTCGGCGGTGCCGCCCCGCAGCGCCGCCTGCAGCATCGTCAGCTCGTACTGGTCGGTGAAGAGCGCCGTCGAGGGGACGGACACCGGCAGGCCTGTCTCCATCCGCCGGGCGTGTTCCTGCCGGTTCTCGTGCGGGGGCTGTCCCTGGGGGGAATCCAGCACTGCTGCTCACCTCGTGTGTTCGGGTAGGTCGCTGCGAGCGTACCCCGGATCTCGTCAGGCTGACGATATACGGTCGTCGTGGCCGCCGTTTGGGCGCCTGTGGGTGCCGGGTGGCAGCATGGGACCTGTGAGTGTCGCCACCCCGATGGAGATCGAGCGCCCGGAGACCAGCGAGGAGCCCGTGGTGGTTCCTGAGCCGGATGTGCCCTGGGTGACCGTCGTGCACAACGACCCGGTCAATCTCATGAGCTATGTGACCTACGTGTTCCAGGCGTACTTCGGCTATTCGAAGGAGAAGGCGAAGAAACTGATGCTCGACGTCCACCACAAGGGGCGTGCCATCGTCTCCAGCGGCACCCGCGAGGAGATGGAGCGCGACGTGCAGGCCATGCACAGCTACGGGCTGTGGGCGACGCTCACCCAGGACCGCTGATGGCGGGCCAGTTCGAGTCGGCCGAGGCCGGCGGCGCGGCCATCGCGCTGGACGAGGTGGAGATCTCGATCCTGCGGAGCCTGACGGTGCAGCTGCTGGAGCTGATCGGCCCCGGCACCGAGCCGGCCGAGCCGCCGAGGTCGGAGACGCCGCCGGGGGAGGGCGTCAGGGGCGACAGCCTGGAGGAGGAACTGGCGGGCATCGAGGCCGTCTCCTGGCCGTCGTTCGCCGACGGGCCCAGTGAGCCGCCCGCCGATCCGGTGCTGGCGCGGCTCTTCCCCGACGCCTACGGCCCAGGTCCTGGCCCCGGGCCTTCCCCCGAGGCGGATCCTGGCAGTGACGAGGCCGCGCGGGCCCGGCACGACCGGGCCGCCTCGGCGGAGTTCCGCCGCTACACGGAGAACGACCTGCGGGCGCGCAAGCGGGAGGACGGGCTGGCCGTCGTCCGGTCGCTGGACGCGCTGACGCCGGGCGACCGCGGCGCCGTGCTGACGCTCGGGCCCGAGGAGTCCCGGCGGTGGCTGGGCACGCTCAACGACCTGCGGCTGGCGCTCGGCACCCGCCTGGAGGTGTCCGACGACAGCGACGACGAGCTGTACTCGCTGCCCGACTCCGACGAGCGGAAGCCGTTGGTGATGGCGTACCTGTGGCTCGGCAGCCTCCAGGAGACACTGGTCGAGACGCTGATGCCCTGAGGGCTGTCTCTCCCGTTTTTCCCCGGCCGTCTCCCACCGCGGCCCGAGCTCTCGGAGCGCCCTGTTCGTCCCGGTTCACCCCGCCGCACTGTTCGTTAAATGGCGAGTAAAGACCGGTTAACGAACGGATCACGGCGGGGCTTTTTCCGGGTGCGATGTCCGTCTCTGCCCCTTCTATCTGTGGTCTGTACCACTCGTCGTGGACAGTCCGCCGTGGTACACCTGCACGATCCGCTGTCTTGCGGGCACCACCCCTGCCCGCGCAGTGGCGCACACGCCGGCCGATCGCCGGCACGCACAACTCCATCCGGGGGGATCGGAACCCGATCCGGACAGGCCGGGTCGGTATGGAGAAAGGCGCACCACATGACCTCCGAGCAGGTCGCGGACGGCAGGGGAGAACCCGGTTCCGCAAGCACGGGCGGTAGCGGCGAGGGAGCCGGGCCTTCCGACGAGGGCTACCAGCGAGGGCTGGGAAGTCGCCAGGTCCAGATGATCGCCATCGGCGGTGCCATCGGTGTCGGCCTGTTCATGGGGGCCGGTGCGAACATCGCCAAGGCGGGACCCAGCATCATCCTGATGTACGCCCTGGCGGGCGTCGTCATCTTCTTCATCATGCGGGCGCTGGGCGAGCTGCTGATGTACCGGCCCGTATCCGGCAGCTTCGCGGAGTACGCCCGAGAGTTCCTCGGGCCGTTCTTCGGCTTCGTGACGGGCTGGACGTACTGGCTGCTGTGGGTCGTGACCGGCATGGCCGAGCTGACCGCGGCGGCGATCTACATCCACTACTGGTTCCCGGACATTCCGCAGTGGGTCAGCGCGCTGGTCTTCCTGGTGGTGCTGTTCGGGGTGAACCTGATCTCGGTGAAGGTCTTCGGCGAGGTCGAGTTCTGGTTCTCGATGATCAAGGTCACCGCGATCATCGGCATGATCGTGATCGGTCTCGGCGTGCTCACCCTGGGCTTCTCCCAGGCCGGTGACACCGCCGCCGTCAGCAACCTGTGGGCCCACGACGGCTTCTTCCCGACCGGCATCGGCTCCAGCCTGATGACGCTCCAGGGCGTGATGTTCGCCTACATCGCGGTCGAGCTGGTCGGTATCACGGCGGGCGAGAGCCAGGACCCCAAGACGACGCTGCCCAAGGCGATCAACACGCTGCCGTGGCGCATCATCATCTTCTACGTCGGGTCGCTGGTCGTGATCCTCTCCGTGGTCAAGTGGACCGAGTTCTCCGACGGCGTGAGCCCCTTCGTGGCGGCCTTCGGCAAGATCGGCATTCCGCTCGGCGCCGGCATCGTCAACTTCGTCGTGCTGACCGCCGCGCTCTCCTCCTGCAACTCCGGCATGTACTCCACCGGCCGCATGCTGCGCGACCTGGCGGAGAACCGGGAGGCGCCGACGTACTTCGGCAAGCTGAACGCGCGGCACTCCCCGGCGGCGGGCATCACCGTCTCCGTGCTGCTGATGGGCATCGGTGTGGTGCTCAACTACGTGGTGCCGGAGAAGGCGTTCGCCTACGTCACCTCCGTCGCCACCGCGTGCGGTATCTGGACGTGGATGATGATCCTCATCAGCCACCTGCTCTACCGGCGCGCGGTCGTCGCGGGGCGGCTGCCGAAATCCAGCTTCCCCGCCCCGGGCGGCAGCGTCTTCAGCTGGGTCGCGCTGCTCTTCCTCACCATGGTGCTGGTGATCGTCGCGCTCGACTCGACGGCGCGGATCTCGCTGTACGTCGGTGCGGGATGGGCCGTGGTGCTGGGCGCCTACTGGCTGCTGCACGCCCGCCACACCGCGCACGCGCACCGCACCTCGCGGAGCATGGAAGCGGCACCGGTGATCGCCGACGCGGCCCCGGGCGCCGGCAAGCTCGCACCGGAGGCCGCCACCGGCCAGGACTGAGGCAGGGGCCCGCCCGCCCGCAGGCCGGGCGCGCCGCGCCGCACAGCGCCCAGGGGCCGGGCCGTACCGCACACCGGTACGGCCCGGTCCCCTGGCGTGCGGGGCGGCCCCTGGCGTGCGGGGCGGCCCCTGGTATGCGGGGCGGCCTCTGGCATACGGGGCGGCCCTGGGCATGCGGGCGGCCCCGGCCGCGCGGTGACGGCCCCGGTCATGCGGCCCGGCCCCTGGCGTGCGGGGCGGCCCTGGGCATGCGAGCGGCCCCGGCCATGCGGCCCGGCCC
>NZ_JASKYT010000432.1:0-6721 GCF_041028275.1 Streptomyces sp. PU-14G | reverse complement strand
GGCCGGTCTGTGCCGGCCGGGCGACCCACCCGCTGCGGGGGTTCAGCAGACGACGACGGTGCAGATGACCACCGTGCACAGACCGCTGCAGTGAACGGTGTCGAGCTGCGCCTCAGGCAGCTCGGTCGTCGAACTGATCCGGGTGTCGAGATCGTCGATGAGGCTGTCGAGGTCGAGCTCGGGCGCTTCGGTCGTCGCGGGCATGATGTCTCTCCTTTGTCTCTTCACTGCGGGTGTGGTGTCCGCCCCGGCGTCCCGCCACCGTTGGAGGAGGGCGGGACGCCGGGGAGGTCGTGGGCGCCGCACCAGGCGGCGTGAGCGCGTGCGGCGAGGTGTTCGGCCGTGCGGTCGTGGGGCAGCCGGATCAGCAGTTGGGACGCCGCCCCGAAGGCGCCACCGGCCACCGGAGCCTGGGCGGTGCCCTGACCCAGCGGCTCGTCCGGTGCGGGCAACGCCTCCTCGAAGACCAGGTCCGTACCGGGTTCGGCCTGGCAGAGCCGCTCCACTGCCTGCAACGCGGGCAGGGCCGCGAGGTCGACCGGCAGCGGCTTGGTGTCCGGGCGCGCCCGCAGGTAGCCGAACCTGGGCAGCCCGGCCGCCCGCCGCAGCGCGGCGAGTGCCACCACCTTGTCGGCTTCGCTGTCCGTTGGGTGCCACAGCGCGGTGCGCGCGATCCGCCACTGCGCGGGGCTGACGACGAGGAGTCCACCGACCGTCAGCCGCGGCACGCGCCCCGCTCGGGGGAACGCCCCGGCGAGCCCGTCCAACCGCACCATGCGCCGGGCGGCCGGGTGCCCGGCGCCGGTCAGCAGCGGCAGCAGCCGGTCGTACGGCGGGGCCGGGGTACGGGTGGCGTGGTGGACGGGCAGCACCCGCACCCCGTCGGCCTCGGCGACGAGTTCGCCGCCCGCGATGCGCAGGGTGACCCGGTCGAGGGGGAGGTGACGGACGGAGGGAAGCGGGGTGGCACCGGTCGCGGTGCGGTCGCCGCGGACAGCGCCGACGCCGTCGACAGCGGCGAAGTCAGTCGCGGCGGAGCCAGTGGCGGTGGCGTCGGTGGCGGTGGCGTCGGTGGCGGTGTCGAGGAGGCCGTCATCCGCCGGGCCGGGGTCGCTCGAGGTGCCGTAGTACAGCGGGGTGTTGGGATCGCCCGTGCACCAACTGGTCGCGACGGGACGGCGTACGGCGTTGGCCGCCGCTTCGGTCAGCGGCGGGACCAGCACCTCGACGAAGCGCACACCGGCACGCCGCTCGAAGGCCGCGAGGAAGTCCCGGTAGGCGGCCGGGTTGGGGTATCCGGCGGCGGGGCCGACGCCGTACAGCTCCCCCAGCGCCTCGGCGAAGCGGGCGTCCAAAACGCCCGCGGGCGACGCCGACTCCAACACGGCCACCGGGTCCGGGCTCGCGGGAGCGCCGGGCCCGTGATGTCCGCCAAGCTCGCCAGTACCACCGGTACCACCGGTACCGCCGGAATCGCCGGGATCACCGGAGCGGGCGCGGGGCAGTGGCCGCAGCAGACAGTCGACGGGCCAGGCCTCCAGCACCGCGGGAACCGGCGGCGCCCCCAGCGCGTCCAGCAGCGCCGCGTCCAGGTCGACCTGCTCCTCGTCGAGCCGCGCGCCGAGGTACGCCAGCAGCCGCGCGTACCCGGAGTCGGACGTGTGCGCGGGCTCCCAGCAGGCGTACCGGCCACGGGGGCGCGGCGCAGCCGACCGGTCGTCCGCGTGGCCGGCCTCCATGAGACGTACGACGGAGACGGGCTCGGCGCCCAGGCCCGCCGCCTCCGCCGCCCCCTGGTGCTGCTCGCCCTGCCTGCGGTTCGCCTCGCACAGCTCGGCCACGCGCCGCGCGAGAGCGAGCCCGTCGGCGACGACCCGCACGGCCGCGTCCGGCACCTCGGCCCGGGAACCGGCGGCGTCCCGCACCTCGGCCCGGGAACCGGCGGCGTCCGGCGCCTCGGCCCGGCAACCGACGGCGTCCGGCGCCTCTGCCCGGGAACCGGCGGCGTCCGGCGCCTCTGCCCGGGAACCGGCGGCGTCCGGCGCCTCTGCCCGGGAACCGACGGCCTCGGGCCCGGAGTCGGCGGTCTCGGGCCCGGAGACGGTGGCCTCGGGCCCGGAGACGGTGGCCTCGGGCCCGGAGTCGGTGGCCTCGCGGCGGGTTCCGGTGAGCCGGCGGTAGGAGTCCAGGAAGGAGCCGCGGGCCATGTCACCGGCCAGCGGTACGGGCCGGCCGGACCCGTGCTCCGTCCACGGCAGCCGGCGGGCCCGGGGCGCGGCGCACACCTGGAGGATGCCCAGCGTGTGCAGGTGGGCCAGGAAACCGCGCAGCGCGGGCTGGGAGGACGGCGGTCCGAGCGCGGCCTCCAGCGCCCCCACCGTGCGGGGGGTGGAGGCGAGCAGCCTCAGCACCGCTTCCAGCGCAGGCGTACGCCGCAGCGAGAGCCGCCGCAGCCGGCCGCCCCCGGCCGGGTCCGGGTCGACGACGGCGAAGTGCAGGTGCCCCGTGCCGGGTTCGCCGGTGGCGTGGTGCAGCGGAGCCGGCGCCAGGAGCACGTGCGGTTCGGCGGCGGCCAGGTCGACGTCACGCAGCCGGCACCACAGCCGGTGCACGTTCTCGGTCCTGCGGGCGGCGACGAGCTGCGGCCCAGGGGCGAGCTCCGGCAGCAGCGACGCTGCCGGGCCATTCAGCGGGGCGCTCAGCGACGGGGCGCCGGCCGCGGGCGGGCCCGTCAGCGAGTCCGTCAGCGGGTGGGCGGCGTGCGGATGCCCCGCCGGGTTCCCGCCCGTGGGGGGGCGTCGCCGCGCGGCGGGTGCCGGTCGTCCGGACACGGGCACCACGGCGAGCTGTCCCGCCCAGTCGCGCGGAGTGGTCTTGGCGGCGGCCCGGCCCAGCGCACGCCACAGGTATCCGACGCCCTTGCGCTGCCGCTTGCTCTCCCAGGGCTCACCTGCCGCCGCGCGCCGTTCCAGATCCGGCACGACGCGGGGTGCGGCCCCCTCCACGAAGCTCCGCAGCACGGGGTGCGATCGGGCCGCCTCCAGCAGCATCGCGCTCACCCGGTCCCGCTCGGTGGCGACGGCACGACCGAAGCCGCCGTACGCGGCGCGGAGCCCGGCGGCGTCAGCCGCCAGCGCGCGCAGATCGCGTCCGAGGGCGGGCCGTAGCACGGCGATGCGGTCGATGAGGGCGTCGTCGGCCGTGCGCCTCGCGGGGTCGAGGGGGTGGGAGCCGAGGCCGGCGCCGCCTTCGGCATTGCCGGTGGCCGGCGCGTCGCCCGCGTGCAGCCGGCGGCGCAGTGCCAGCACGGCCCGCCGGTCCGTCGTCGCCAAGCCCTCGTCGGGCACGACCTCCTCGCCGATCCGCACGCTCAACGCGCGGGCCCGCGCGGCCAGCCGCGCCTGCCGGTCCGCCAGTTGGTCGGCCTGCGCGAAGACGGCGGGGCTCCCGGCGCCCGCCCAGACCGCGCCGGTGACACCGGCGCTCCGCAGGAGCGCCGCGGCGCCGAGGAGGGCGGACCCGCCGTCGTGCGTCGGGGCGCCGGTGGGGGACGCGGCACCCGCCACCGCGTCCTGGGGACTTCGTCGGGTGCCGTGCGGGGCGGGGGCCGGGTCAGTGTGCTGCTGCCGAGGTGGCATGCGCGGCCCTCCCCTCGTGGGCCAGGGCCTCCGTCAGGAGGCTCTGGCGGGCCAGGGACAGCAGGCCGCGGTTCCAGTGGAAGACGGTGACATAGGCGGCTGCCGTACGGGGGCCGACGGCGGCATCACCCGCTCCGTGCACCTCTCCGGCCGCGCAGTGCCACGCGCTCCCCACCTCGAAGTGGCCGTCGCGCCAGCGCACGGCCGCCCCGTGGGCCGCCTTCGCGTGCCGGGCCAGGGCGTTCCTGCGGTCTTCGGGGAAGGCGCGCAGCGCCTCGTCGCGGGGCGTGCGCCAGTAGGCGACGATGCCGGCGGCGGCCCGCTCGCGGGCCGCCGGGTCGATGGCCGCAGCCGCGTCACTCAGGCGGCGGCCTGTCTCGCGGGCGACCGCGTCCCAGACACCCCGGTGCTCCCAGCCGACGATCCCGAGCCCGTCGAAGACCTCCCGCAGCAGCAGCAGCGAGTGCCGCCAGCCGACCGAGGGCCCTGCGCCTCCCGGGTGGTTGACGTGGTGGTCGAGCCAGGCCAGTGAGTCGAGGGTGAACAGATCGTGCACGTACGCCATCGAGGCGGGGCCGCCGAAGAGGTAGTACTCGGGTTCGTACACCGCGCACACCGGACGGCGCCGAAGACCCTCCCACTGATCGGTGCGGCGCAGGAGGGCGGCGCGCAACTCGGCGGTTTCCCCGGGGTCGGCGGCCTGGAAGCGTGCGCGGATTCCCGGCGCCTTGTGCATGAAGAAGAAATTCCGCGCCCGCTCCTCGGTGAGGAATGCGTCGGCGAGTGCGGCGAGTTCCGCGTAGCAGAGCGCGCGGCCGTGGGAGTCGCGCTCGGGGGCCAGGTTGAGCTGCACCCAGGAGCCGGGGGGCGTCACGCCACGGACGGCTGTCTCCCGCGCGGCGCGGCGCGCGGCGGTGAGGCCCGCCGCGAGCCCCGCGACTCCCGCTGCCGCGAGCGTGCGGCCCCGCGTCCCCGCCTCGCGGAGGCGGTCGACGCACGCAGACGGTGAGCGCCACCGATGGGAAACCTCCGGCAATTCCGCCCCCCTTCTCAGTGATTACGTCACCGCAATCACGTCCCGAAGGGGAACTTCCCAGCTATGCCATGGCCGAACAATGAAATTGAATTCTTCATATGAACGGCGGTTGTGCGCCGGTGCGTTCGCAAAAGGGCCAGCTGCCGGCTCAGCGGGAATGGAGGTCCAGCCCGCCGGCCCCGGGACGCTCCACACCCGGCAACAGCCGCATGTCGTGGTCGTAGTCGCCGCCGACGAGTGAGCGGAAGGGCACGGGCTCGTCGGTGAACAGGCCGTCGAGCCGCCGCCCGTACTCCCGGCGCGCCGCCGCGAACCGCTGCGCGGACAGCTCGTTCGCCCCGTACACCGCGAACGGTTCCAGCGGCGCCATGCCGGTGAACCAGAACAGGCCGTGCTGAAGCGGATGGAGGACGTCCGACAGTCGGCCGTGGATCCCCCGGTCGGAGAAGGCCGTCGAGCGGGCTCCGGTGGTCACCGACACCAGCGCGCGCCGCCCCGCGAGCGCACCCTCGCTGTAGGGCGGAGGAACTCGGGGCCCGTACCCGAAACCGCTGGTGAACACCCGGTCGATCCAGCCCTTGAGAAGGGCAGGCGGGGAGAACCACCACATCGGGAACTGCAGGATCACCGCGTCCGCCTCCCGCACCTTCTCCTGCTCCGCGGCGATGTCCGGCGCGAGCCGCCCCCTCAGCGTCGCCTGCTCCGAGTCGGCCATCACGCTCAGCCGCCGGTCGGCGCCGTGGTCGGGGAAGTCGTCGGCGTCCACCGTCGCCTTCCACTTCATCGCGTACAGGTCGGAAACCCGCACCCGGTGCCCCGCCGCACGCAGGTGCTCCACCGCGAAGTGCGTCAGCGCGGCGTTGAGTGACCGCGCTTCCGGGTGGGCACTGACGACCAGGACGGTGCGCTGCCGCGGCGTGTCGCCGCCGTTGCTCTCGTTCATGAACCCAACGCTCTTACGGGGGCCGCGCGGTAGCCAGCACCCTGTGCGACCACGGAACAGCCTTCCTGGTACTGCGAGGCCCCCCTTTCCGCGCCCCCCGACCTTGCGGCCCTTCGAACCGGCGCGCGCATACTTGTCCGCATGGACGGCGTCGACGGGAAAGAGCGCACCGCGGCAAGGGAAGACCGGCCCGAACGAGCCGGTTCCGCTCCCTCGCGGGCGCTCGGCGCGTTCCTGCGGGCTCGGCGGGGACGCGTCGCGCCCGAACACGTCGGGCTTCCCGGCAGCCGGCGCCGACGCGTCCGCGGACTACGGCGCGAGGAGCTGGCCCAGCTCGCCGGCATCAGCGTGGACTACTACGTACGCCTCGAACAGGGCCGGGCCACCCAGCCCTCCACCGAGGTCCTCGACGCCCTCGCCAAGGCGCTCGGACTCGACGCGGCGGAACAGCGCCACCTCGCGACCCTGGCCGCCGCGAGGAACACCCCTCCCCCCGCGGCCCGCGTCAGTCCCCTGTTGCGGCGCATGCTGGACGCCATGCACCCGCTGCCCGCGTTCGTCACCGACCACCGCCTCGACGTGGTGGCCTGGAACGAGTCGGGCGGCGAACTGGTCGGCGGCCTGTCCGATCCGCAGCGGCGCGACCGGAATCAGGCCAGGTACCTCTTCCTCGACCCCACCTCACGCGACGTCTTCCCCGAGTGGGACGAGCGGGCCGCCGAGTCCGTCGGACAGCTGCGGGTCAGCGCGGGACGCTACCCCGACGACACCGTGCTGGCCGGACTCATCGGCGAACTGTCCGCGGGCAGCCCGGCGTTCCGGGCCATCTGGGACACCGGTGAGGTCGTGATGTGCGGGGCCGGACGCAAACGGGTGCGGCACCCGGACGCCGGGCTGCTGGCCCTGGAGTACGAGACGCTGCACGTGCCGTCCGCACCCGGCGAGACGGGTCTCGTCGTGCACGTCTTCGGCGCGGAGGCAGGCACCAGGGAAGCCGCCGCCCTGGCCGCACTCGCCCGGCCGAACCCCCGCACGGGGTCGGCCGAGTCCTGACGGGGGGGGCGGCCAGGTCCTGGCGAGGGGCCGCCAAGTCTTGGCGAGGGG
>NZ_JASKYT010000431.1:0-5895 GCF_041028275.1 Streptomyces sp. PU-14G | reverse complement strand
GGTGGAGCGGGCGCAGCCGGCGGGGTCCTCGGGCCTGCCGGGTCCGAGGGCCCCGCCGGACGGGGCGCTCAGGCCTGAGGCAATAGGGTGGGGGCTGCCCGTCACAGAGCCGAGGAGCAGCCGCATGTCCCGCCCGAGCGCAACCCTCCGTACAGCAGTGGTCTGGGACGTTCTGCGAGGCGCTCTCGACCAGCGCGCCAAACTGTCGGCCCGTACGGAGCTGGACGTGCTCGACACCGGCGGGGGCACCGGGAACTTCGCGGTGCCCGTCGCCCGCCTCGGACACCGGGTCACCGTGGTCGACCCGAGCCCCAACGCGCTGTTCGCCCTGGAGCGCCGCGCCGCCGAAGCGGGCGTCGCCGAGCGCGTACGGGGAGTGCAGGGCGATGTGCGCGGCCTCTTCGACGTCGCCGAGCGCGGCGGCTACGACGTGGTGCTCTGCCACGGCGTCCTGGAGTACGTGGACGACCCCGCCGAGGGGCTGCGCAACACCGTCGCGGCCCTGCGGCCCGAAGGCGGCACCCTGAGCGTGCTGGCGTCCGGGCTCGGCGGAGCCGTGCTGGCCCGCGCGCTGGCCGGGCACTTCACCGAGGCGCGGCACGCCCTCACCTCCCCGGGCGGCCGGTGGGGGGACAGCGACCCCATGCCCCGCCGCTTCACGCCCGAGCAGCTCACCGCGCTGGTCACCGGCACCGGGCTGGAGGTCATCTCCGTCCACGGTGTGCGCGTCTTCGCCGACCTGGTGCCCGGCGCACTCGTGGACACCGAGCCGGACGCGCTGGAAGCCCTCGCCAGGCTGGAGGCGACCGCCGCCGAGCTGCCCGACTTCCAGTCGGTGGCCAGTCAGCTGCACGTGCTGGCGGAGGTGCCTCCCCGGCCGACGCCGGGTGCGCCCGGCTGAGCGCGGCACACCGCGCCGTTCCGCCGTCGCTCCGGCGTCCGGGCCGCCGGGTCTTCCCCGCCGGGCCGCGCCGCGTCGTTCCGCCTGGTTCTCGCCCGCCCGATCAGCGGCTACCCGCCGTATGATCGGGGTACACCGTCGGGCATGGCGGAAAGGTGGCGCGGGAATGTACGGAGCACACCCCGGGCACCCCCGTCCGGCATGTCCGGTGTGGTGGGAGGAACTGGCGTAGAGGGGCGGGTTTCACGGGGGCGATTCCCTGCCTATCCTTGAAGAGTCGCACCCGGTCGCCCCCGCGACCGACGAGTAGGAGGACTCCGTGCCGCTCTCTGAGCACGAGCAGCGGATGCTCGAGCAGATGGAGCGAGCGCTGTACGCCGAAGATCCCAAGTTCGCGACAGCGCTCGAGGGAAGTGAGCTGCGCCGGTACACCCGCAAGAGGGTCTACCAAGCGGTGGCGGGCTTTCTGGTGGGTATCGCGCTCCTCATGGCCGGAATGGTCGCGCAGCAGATCTGGATCAGCGTCGTCGGCTTCCTCGTGATGCTGGGCTGCGCCGTCCTCGCTGTGACCAGCTGGCGAAAAGCCCCCAAGCAGGGCGAGGGCCAGGGCCAGGGCCAAGATCAGGGGCAGGGGCAGGCCGCGCAGGGCTCCCCGCGCCGTCAGCAGCCACGGGCTCGCAGGTCGATGATGACCCGGATCGAGGAGCGCTGGCAGCGTCGCCGCGACGAGGGGCAGCACTGAGCACGCATTCCGTTCCCCTCTCGTCGCCACCGCATACCCCTGCCACCGGCCGCATGCTTCCGCCTGCCTCCGGGCGGAAGCCGGGTGGTGGTCCCTCGCAACACCCGGGCCGTAGCCCCGTCCTGCCGAACGGCGGGGCCCTGCCCCGGTGCCGGCCCGGGGCCCCTTCAGCCGAACGCCCGGTCAGTTTCCGGATGTGACCGGGCCGCTGTCGGGTGGCCGTGTGCGCGCTCCGATGACGGGCCGTCGATGCCGTCCGCCCTTGCCGCCCGGATCTGACGCGCGGACACGGTCGCGGCGCTGCGTACCGACCGGCTGGTACGTCGTACGCCGCAACACCATCTGCCGGGCGACGCCCCCGTCAGCCCCACGGCTTCGCCGGGCCCGGGGCCGGGAGAGCCGTCGGGCTGACGGGGCGCGGCCCGGGAGGGGCCACGTGCGGCTACCGGCTCACTTGGCGGGCCGGAGGCGGAGTGCGCGGGTCCAGCGGGTGCGCAGAGTGCGGGCGCGGTGGCCGGCTGCCGCGCGCAGCCGGGCGGTGGACGCGGGGAGCAGGAGGGCGCGGGCCCGTAGGGTGCGCGGGGCGGCGGCGCGGAGTCCGTCACGTACCCGGCGTACGTCTGCGGGCAGGCCCGGGGTCGCCCGCGGCACCGGCGCGTAGAGGACCTGTTCCATCGCGAGCGCCACCCGGTGCGCCGCGTCCGCCTCGCCAGGGGGGAGCTGACCGATCCTGGCCAGCCGTGCGGCGGCGTTCCGTGGGGTCGCGGAGTCCTGCGGGACGACGCCGTAGTCCCATCCGGTGTCGATCAGTTCCTGCCAGGCGGCCAGGACGCAGGCCGTCGCGGTCGCGGGGTCGTCCGTGGGCCGGGGGCGCAGCCTCCGGGCGCGTCTGCGCATCCGCAGCAGCATCGGCAGCGACAGCAACGCGAGCACCGCGAGCGCCGCGGCGGAGATCCCGGCGAGGGCGCCCACGGGGGTGCCGCCGCCGCGGTCTCCCGTGTTCGGGGGCGGTGCGGCGAGGCCGCACTCGGGGTTGGCCTGTTTCTCCTGCCGGGTGCACTCGTCGGGTTGCGAGGGGCTGGTGGAGGGCTGGTCGTTCTGGCCGCGGTCGGGCAGCTGCTCGCCCGGGTTCTCGTCGATGTCGGGCGCGTCGGGCTGTGCGTAGGAGGGGGTGGTGCCCCGGCTCGGTGTGGGCTCGAAGCGGGTCCAGCCCACCCCCTCGAAGTACAGCTCGGGCCAGGCGTGGGCGTCCTGGAGGCCGACCTCCATCGTGCCGTCGCCGCGGGCCGTGCCGGGCGTGAAGCCGACGGCGACCCGTGCGGGGATGCCGAGGGTGCGCGCCATGGACGCCATCGCGAAGGAGAAGTGGATGCAGAAGCCTTCCTTCTGCTCCAGGAAGTTGGCGATGGCGGCGGTGCCGCTGCCGGCCCGTACCTCGGTGTCGTAGGTGAACCCGCCGTCCTCGGCGAACCAGTCCTGGAGCCGCACCGCACGGTCGTAGTCGTCCTCCGCGCCGCGGGTGACCTTGGCGGCGGTCTTGCGTACGACGTCGGGCAGGGAGTCGGGGACGTCGGTGTACTCGCGCTCCAGACCGGCAGGCGGCTCGGGCGCGTTCCGCAGCTGTTCGGCTGTCGGCCGCACCTGGAGGCTTTCGACCTGGTAGCGCAGGCCGCGGGTGGTCTGGCCGTCGTAGCCGACCAGGGTGCGCCCCTCGGGCTCGAAGCGCCACTTGCCGTCGGCCTGCACCCGGTTGGCGGGGAAGGGCATGGGCAGCCAGTCCTGTGCGTACCACTTGCTGGCCTTGATGGTGCTGCGCACCTTCGTGGCCCGTACGCCGGGGGAGAGGCCCTGCGGGGTGGGCATCGGGTCGGGGATCTCGCCGATGCGCCGTTCGGACGGTTTCCACGCGGAGCCGTCGAACTTGTCCAGCGCGACGATCCGCATGTAGAGGTCCTGCGTCTCCTCGCTGTCCGTCGAGTAGACGAGCGCGGTGCGGTTCTCGGGCTGGTTGAGGCTGTCCTGGAGGGCGACCAGCGGATTGACGGCGGAGACGGTGCCGCCGCCCTTGCGGCCGTCGCCGTCGCCGCTGCCCGCGGCGTCCAGCAGCCCGCCGCTCAGGGAGGGCAGCGCGAGCGGCACCACCAGCGACAGTCCCAGTGCCAGTACGCCGATCCTGCGCCCGGTGCGGACGGGGGCCACGGCTCCGCCTGGCCGGTCCGGGGCCGAGCCGGGACGCGATCTGTCGGAGAACAGGCGGCCCCACTGCGAGAGCCGCTCCCGGCCCTCGGCGAGCAGGAGCAGCAGGTAGCCGGAGGCGGCACACAGGAACCACAGCCAGCGGGCGCCGCCCTGGGAGAGCCCGGCCGCGACCGAGTAGAGGGCCAGCAGGGGCAGCCCGGCGGGGGCGGCGCTGCGGTAGGTGACCGCCAGCGTGTCCACCAGCAGGCCGATGGCGAGTACGCCGCCGACGAGCATCAGCCGGATCCCGTCCGTGACCGGCGCGGGGATCGCGTACCGGCTCACGTCCTGCGCGCCCTGGGTCAGCAGGTCGGCGAACTGGACGAAGACCCAGGGGGAGGGCAGGAAGCCGCCCGGCGCGTACGCGCGGGCGAAGACCACGGTGAGCAGCAGCACCGAGACGACGCACTGCAGCAGCACGGTCACAGGGCGGGCCAGCGGTACACGACGGGCGGCGGCGCCCACTCCGGTCTGCACGGCCACCAGCAGTGCGGCCTGGAGCAGCCAGGTCGCCGGGTCCACCAGCGGCAGCAGCGCGCAGGCCGCCGCCAGGGTCGCCAGTGCGGCACAGACGGCGAGCCGTCCCCGTCCGCTCATCACGTGTGCCCCCTCATGTCACTCGCGCCCCTCGTCCTCTCGCGCCCGTCGCCTCGTCCCCCTGGCGCACGTCACTCCCGCACTCTCGCGCTTTGGGTGTCGGCCTCCTGCCACAGCGCGGGCAACGCCACTCCCGGGCCGCCGGCCAGCGCCGTCCAGCCCGCCTCGCGCAGCACCCGCAGCGGCGCCTCCGCCGACGGGTCGGCCGCGGTGGGTGCTGACCCGGCCAGGAAGGCGACCGCACGGCCGCTGCGCTGCCGCATGCGGGCCATGATGGCTGCCTGCTCCTCGTCCAGCGTCCCGAGGAAGGCCACCAGCAGGCCCTCGTTGCCCGCACCGCCGCCGCGCCGCTGCGCGTCGTAGGCGCCGGCCAGCCCCGCTTCCTCGGAGTGGGTGACCACGGCGAGCGTGTCCAGCAGCAGGCCCGCCATGTCCGAGGGGTCGGCGAGGACGCCGCCCTCCGCGGTGGGCGCGGTGGCGCCCGCGTCGGTCAGCAGCCGCACCGACCAGCCGTGCTCCAGCAGGTGCAGGCAGACCGAGGCGGCGCCTGCCACCGCCCACTCGAACGGGGAGTCGGGTCCCGCGCCGGGGAACGCGGCGCGGCGCGTGTCCAGCAGCACGGTGCAGCGGGCCTGCTGGGGCTGTTCCTCGCGGCGCACCATCAGCTCGCCGTAGCGCGCCGTCGAACGCCAGTGCACCCGTCGCAGGTCGTCGCCGTGCCGGTAGCCGCGCGGAATCACGTCGTCGTCGCCCGCCAGGGCCACCGCGCGTTGCCGCCCCTCGCCGTAACCGCCGGTCGCCGCCGCCGGTCGGGCGGGGGGCAGCGCCTCGACGGGCGGCACCACGGTGAGCGTGTCGAAGGTGCTGAAGGAGCGCGTCAGCTCGCACATGCCGAACGGGTCCGTCAGCCGCAGCTGGAGCGGCCCCAGCGGGTAGCGGCCACGCATGTCCGAGCGCACCCGGTAGGAGACCTCGCGCCGTCCGCCGGGCTCCACCCGGTCCAGCACGAACCTGGGGCGGGGTCCGAGTACGTAGGGCACCCGGTCCTGGAGCATCAGCAGTCCGGTGGGCAGCCGTGAGACGTTGTCGACGCGCAGGTGCACACGCGTCTCCGTGCGCGCCGCCACCCGCGAGGGGGAGAGCCTGCGGTACCCGGTGACGCGGTGGCGGGTGCGGTGCAGCACGAGGACGCACACCAGGGGCAGTACGGCCAGCAGCACACCGACCCGCAGCAGTTCCTCCTGCCCCAGCGCGTACGCACAGATGGCGGCGGCCACGCCCGCCGCCAGGAACGACCGGCCGCGCGTGGTCAGCCCGGCGAACGCCTTGCGCAGCGAGCCCCGGCGCTCCTCCGCACGGCCCGCTCCGCCGCCGCCCCCGCCCGCATGCCCTTCGCCATCACCGCTCCCGCCCGCAC
>NZ_JASKYT010000430.1:0-5759 GCF_041028275.1 Streptomyces sp. PU-14G | reverse complement strand
GGTCGTCTTCCGGGTGCGGCGGGCCGGGGGCTGACGCGGGCGGGGCGTGCCCCCACCCGCCCGGTGTCGCGTCGCTCGTCCCCGATCGCCGGACGGGCTCCGCGGGGAGCCCCTCCGGCGATGGGGGAACGGGGGCCTGGAGGCGGAGCCCCCAGGAAACGGTCAGCTCAGGTGGGCCTCCACCTCGGTGGCGGCGTCGTGGCCGTAGGCCTTGGTGAAGCGCTCCATGAAGTGGACGCGCCGCAGTTCGTACTCCTGGGTGCCGACCGTCTCGACGACGAGCGTGGCCAGCATGCAGCCGACCTGCGCGGCACGCTCCAGTCCCACGCCCCAGCTCAGCCCGGACAGGAAACCCGCACGGAAGGCGTCACCGACGCCCGTGGGGTCGGCCTTCTCGCGCTCCTCGCCGACGCCGACGACGATGGGCTCCTCCCCCGCCCTGTCGATACGGGCGCCGCGCTTGCCGAGCGTGGTGACGCGCGTGCCGACCTTCTGGAGGACCTCCTCGTCGCTCCACCCGGTCTTGGTCTCGATGAGCTCCTTCTCGTACTCGTTCGAGAAGAGGTAGGTGGCGCCCTCGGTCAGCTGCCGGATGCCCTCGCCGTCCATGCGGGCGATCTGCTGGGAGTAGTCGGCGGCGAAGGGGATGGACCGGGTGCGGCACTCCTCGGTGTGGCGAATCATGCCCTCGGGGTCGTCTGCCCCGATGAGGACGAGGTCGAGGCGGCCCACCCGGTCGGCGACGTGCTGGAGTTCGATGTGCCGGGCCTCGCTCATGGCACCGGTGTAGAACGAGCCGATCTGGTTGTTGTCCGCGTCGGTGGTGCAGACGAAGCGTGCCGTGTGCGCGACCTCGGAGATACGGACGGAGTCGGTGTCCACGCCGTGGCGTTCGAGCCAGGCGCGGTATTCGTCGAAGTCCTCCCCCGCGGCGCCGACAAGGACTGGGCGGGTCCCCAGTTGGCCCATGCCGAACGCGATGTTGGCACCGACACCGCCGCGGCGGATCTCCAGGCGGTCGACGAGGAAGGAGAGCGAGACCGTGTGCAACTGGTCGGCGACCAGTTGGTCGGAGAAGCGCCCCGGGAAGGTCATCAGGTGGTCGTTTGCGATGGAGCCGCAGACTGCGATACGCACGACGAATTCTGCTCCTGAGAGACATCGGGTACCCCCGTACGCCCAGCGCACGAGGGAAAGGCGCAAGTAACGCTACCCGCTGGGGTCGCCGAGTCGAACAGGACACAATCACCTCATAGCACGGCTTTCCCGGCAGACCGGCGACTCGACGGCCGCACGGCACCGCCGCGATCGCCCCTTCGCCGCCCGCGCGGCACCGCCGGACAGGCGCGACCACCGGCAGTGCGGCACGGCCGTGGAACCGTCCACCCATCCCTCCCGTCCCACTCATGTCCCCCACGTGAGGGGACCGCCTGCAAGGAAGCTCAGGAACGCGGAGCCAAAGGAGTTCTCGGTGAGTACAGACCAGTCCCCCCAGAAAGAGGACCGGCCGGCACCCCGGAGCAGGCGACGGCAGCTCGCGGTCGTCTCCGTGGCCGCCGCCGTCCTGGTGGCCGGCGGGGGCGGAGCGTACTGGGCCTCCACCGCCTCTTCCGACGACGCTGACGGCTCGGACAGCGCCGCGCCCGCGGGGAACCCCCCGAAACTGGCGCTGGACGGCACCGCCGCCTCCGCACACGAGGACGAGGGCATCGCCCCCGGCGAGCCGATGGGCCCGCGCGGCTACCGCGCCGAGGGCGAGCTGCCCGGCGGCCCCGACTCCGCCGCCGTCCGCACGACGGGCCACGAGGTGCGCAAGGCGCAGGTGGCGAAGCTGGCCGAGGCACTGGAGATCAAGGGCGCGGTCAAGGCCGACGACGGCCGCTGGCGAGCGGGCGGCAGCCGGCAGGGCAAGGGCCCCCGGCTGACCGTCGACCGCGGCGAGGACGGCGGCGCCTGGACGTACCAGAACGGCGACACCGTGCCACTGGACGCCGACGCCTCCCCCGAGGCCGACCCCGCGCCCGACGGGAAGCCGCTCTCCCCGAAGGAGGCGAAGGACGCCGTACGACCCGCGCTGCGCGCCCTCGGGCTCGGGGACGCCGGGCTCGACGCGGGCTCGTCCGTCGGCGGCACCCGCACGGTGACCGCCTCCCCGAAGGTGGACGGCCTGCCGACGCACGGCTGGGACAGCACCTTCGTGGTGGACGACGACGGCGCCGTCACCCGGGCCCAGGGCAGCTGGAACCGGACCGGGAAGGGTGAGACCTACCCGGTCATGAGCGCCACCGCGACGCTCGACCAGCTGAACAAGGCGAGCCAGTCGCGAGGCGGCCACGGCGCCGGGGCCGGGAAGAAGGACGAGCCGACCGCCGTGGGCGACGCCACCTTCGGGCTCTCGCTGGAGCGCTCGCACGGCGAGCCGCTGCTCGTCCCGGCCTGGATCTACGAGGTGAAGCGGCCCGGCGGCGGGGACATGGAGGTCACCCACCCGGCGCTGGACCCCAAGTACCTCAAGCCCGCCGAGACCTCGGGGCACCAGCCCTCGCAGCCTGGCAAGGGGTCCTCGCACCCTGGCAGGGAAGAGGGCGAGGGCGATCCCGGCAAGGGCGACCTCGGCACGGGCGCGGGCAAGGGGTCGGCGCAGGCCGTCGAGTCCTACTCGGCCGAAGGCCGCACCCTGAAGCTGCGCTTCTGGGGCGGGGTGTGCGACACCTACAAGGCGACGGCCGACGAGTCCGGGTCCTCGGTGAAGGTCAAGATCGACGCGAAGCCGAAGAAGAAGGACCGGGTCTGCGTGAAGATCGCCAAGCGGCAGACGGTCGAGGTGGAGCTCGACAAGAAGCTGGGCGACCGCACGGTCGTCGACGCCCGGGACGGCGAGAAGCTGCCGCACAAGTGAGCGGCGGCTGCCGCCCGTGAACCGACAAGGGCGGCGGACTCCTGGTGGGGGGAGTCCGCCGCCCTTGTCATGTCCGGTGCGGCCGTACGAGCGATACGGCCGACGGGATCAGTTGAACGAGTCGCCGCAGGCGCAGGAGCCCGTGGCGTTCGGGTTGTCGATGGTGAAGCCCTGCTTCTCGATGGTGTCGACGAAGTCGATGGAGGCACCGCCGAGGTAGGGGGCGCTCATCCGGTCGGTCACGACCTTGACACCGCCGAAGTCCTTGACCACGTCCCCGTCGAGCGAGCGCTCGTCGAAGAAGAGCTGGTACCGCAGGCCCGAGCAGCCACCCGGCTGGACGGCGACGCGCAACGCCAGGTCGTCGCGGCCCTCCTGCTCCAGCAGGCTCTTGACCTTCGCGGCGGCGGCGTCGGACAGGATGATGCCCTCGCTTACAGCGGTCTCGTCCGAAACGGACATCTGCTTCTCTCCCGGGTTGTACGGACTGCTCTCTTACCGTCGGCTCAACCGACGGCATCCCGGATTCATTCCAGGAGTGGTCACTTCATGCTCGCACACCGTCGAAGCGATCGGGAATGCGTCACATCGACGCGATCGCCATCGTCAAAGTGACGTGAAGCGGCTATGATAGATAACGTCACTTAGACGAGAAGCCTGTCCGTCCCGGCTTCCGAGTGCCACCGACGACACTGGACTACAGAAAGGGCAGGTCCTGTGAGTGCCGCCCAGCCGCTGGACGTACAGCCGACCCCGCTCGCGCTGCTGCTGCTCGGCCGCGAGGCCGACCCCACGAGCGAGCGCGGAGTCGAGTGCCCCGGCGACCTCCCCGCCCCGTCCGACCCCGACCTCGTGGCACGCGCCCGCGCCGCGAAGGAGAAGCTCGGCGACCGGGTCTTCGTCCTCGGCCACCACTACCAGCGCGACGAGGTCATCGAGTTCGCCGACGTGACCGGCGACTCCTTCAAACTCGCCCGGGACGCCGCGGCCCGCCCCGAGGCCGAGTACATCGTCTTCTGCGGCGTGCACTTCATGGCCGAGTCCGCCGACATCCTCACCGCCGACACCCAGCAGGTCGTCCTGCCCGACCTGGCCGCCGGCTGCTCCATGGCCGACATGGCCAGCGCCGAACAGGTCGCCGAGTGCTGGGACGTCCTCACCGAGGCCGGCGTCGCCGAGACGACCGTGCCCGTCTCCTACATGAACTCCTCCGCCGACATCAAAGCCTTCACCGGCAGGCACGGCGGCACCATCTGCACCTCCTCCAACGCCAAGCGCGCCCTGGAGTGGGCCCTCAAGGAGGGCGAGAAGGTCCTCTTCCTCCCCGACCAGCACCTGGGCCGCAACACCGCCGTCCGCGACCTGGGCATGGCGCTCGACGACTGCGTCGTCTACAACCCGCACAAGCCGAACGGCGGCCTGACCCCCGAGCAGCTCCGCGACGCCACGATGATCCTGTGGCGCGGCCACTGCTCCGTGCACGGCCGCTTCTCCCTCGACTCCGTCAACGAGGTCCGCGCCCGCATACCCGGCGTCAACGTCCTGGTGCACCCCGAGTGCAAGCACGAGGTCGTCGCCGCGGCCGACCAGGTGGGCTCCACCGAGCACATCATCCGGGCCCTCCAGGACGCGCCCCCCGGCTCCAAGTGGGCTATCGGCACGGAGCTGAACCTCGTCCGCCGGCTGGCCCACCGCTTCGCCGCCGCGTCCGAGGGCGGCAAGGAGATCGTCTTCCTCGACCGCACCGTCTGCTTCTGCTCCACGATGAACCGCATCGATCTGCCCCACCTCGTCTGGGCGCTGGAATCGCTGGCCCAGGGCACCGTCGTCAACCGCATCGAGGTGGACGCCGAGACCGAGAAGTACGCCAAAATCGCCCTGGAGCGGATGCTCGCCCTCCCGTAACCTGCGGCAAATGCTGCTGCGACCCGTCAGGGACACCGAAGAGGACGCCGAAACCGTACGGAAACTCGCCGAAGCGGCCTTCGGAGCGTCGCACGCGCTCAAGGGCGACGCCCCTGGCGGGGCGGCCCCCGCGGACCGCACGGCCGCGCCCACGGCCGCGCCTACAGCCGCACGCACAGCCGCGCGCGCGGCCCGCAGCCGCGAGAAGATCCGGCACCTGGTCCGGCACGACCCCGCCGGCAGCTGGCTCGCCGAGGACGAGAGCGGGCAGGCCGTCGGCGCCGCCCAGTCCTCCCTCCGCGAGGGCACCTGGGGACTCGGACTCCTCGTCGTCGCGCCCGGCGCCCAGGGAAAAGGCGTCGGGCGCGCCCTGCTCCAGCGCACGCTGGAGTACGGGCGCGGCTGCCTGCGCGGCATCATCTGCTGCTCGCGGCACCCGGCCGCCGCGCGCGTGTACCGGCAGGCCGGGTTTGCGCTGCACCCGACCATCCGGATGCGCGGCGTCGTCGACCGCGACCGGCTCGGGCCCGTCGACGGCCCCGCGGTCGAGGGCAGCCCACGCGACCAGGACCTGCTCGACTCCGTCGACCGCCGCCTGCGGGGTGGGGCGCACGGCCCCGACCACGCCTACCTCATGCGCCACCACCGGCTCGTCGTCGCGGACGACCTCACCGGCAGCGGCTACTGCTACGTCGACGCCGACGGCAAGGTCGCCCTGCTGGCGGCGACGTCGCGGCGGTTGGCGTCGCGCGTCCTGCGGGCGGCCCTCCTCTCGGGCGAGGAGGGCCGGGTGGTGGAGGTGCACGACGTTACTGCTGAGCAGCAGTGGGCTGTTGACGTGGGCCTTGCGGCGGGGTTGGAGCTGCGCTCCGAGGGCTTCGTCTGCTTTCGGGGCATGCGGCCCCCCACCCCCTACATCCCTTCCGGAGCCTTCCTGTAACCCCCGCACCTGGGG
>NZ_JASKYT010000043.1:0-31890 GCF_041028275.1 Streptomyces sp. PU-14G | reverse complement strand
CCCCCGAGGGGCAGCCCGCCGAGCCCTCGTCCACCGGCGCCCGGCGCCCGGCGGCCGACGGCGGCCAGGGAACCGGCACCGGCGGCCGGCAGGAGGCCGACGAGAGCCCCGCAGCCGCCCCCGAGCCCCCCCGGCCGGAGCGCAGGCCCCCAAGGCCCGCACCCGCCGCCGGGCCACCAGCCGCAAGGCCGCGCCCGCCGCCCCGGAGCAGGAGACGGCCGACGCCGCGTCCGCTGACCCCACCGGGGCCCCCGCCGAGACGACGACCACCGGGTCCGCGAGCGAGGGCACCGCGGAGGAGCCGAAGCCGCGCACCCGCCGCCGCGCCACCCGCGCGACCACCGCGCCCGCAGCCGAGCCCGCCGGTGACGACGGCTCCGCCGCGGCCCCCGAGGGGACGCCCGCCCAGGCGGAGAGCCCGCGCGGCTCCCGCACACCCGAGGACGCCACGGAGGCGCCCAAGAGCCGCAGCCGCCGCCGGGCCACCCGCGCGGCGGGCGCGACCGAGGCGCCCGCGCAGCCGGCCGCCGAGCCGGAGGCGCCCGCGCAGGCGCCCTCCGCGCCCGAAGGCGCTGCCGAGGAGCCGGCCGCCGAGTCGGCGTCCGTGTCCGGCGGGCGCTCCCGGCGCCGCGCGACCCGCAAGACGGAAGAGACCGACCAGCCGGCCAAGGCTGGCAAGGCGGGCAGGCGCCGGGCGACGGAGGGGACCGGTCAGCCTGCCGCCGGAGCGGACGAGCCGGCCGCCGCCGACGAGGCCGACCAGGGCCGTGCGGCGCGGGTCGCTCGCGGCTTCGAGGCGCCGCCGGCGTCGAAGAAGCGGCAGCGTGCCGAGGCCGCGGCCGAGGGCACCGCAGCGGACGAGACCGCCGAGCCGGCCGGCCGCCGCAAGCGGTCGACACCGCCCCTGACGGTCTTCCAGGCACCCGTCTTCACCGAGCCCGCCTTCCAGACGCCGCAGAGCGCCGCTGCCGCGGCCGAGGCGGAGCGCCGGGCCGGGAGCGAGCCGGAGGAGGGACCGGAGCAGGAGGCGCCCGAGGAGGGCGCGGGTGCTCCGCGCCGTCGCCGTCGCCGCCGTGCGGACGCGCCCGAGCAGGCCCTGCGTGAAGAGGCGCGGGAAGAGCGCGCGGCCCGCGCGTCCGCGCAGGAGACCGAAGCCGACACCGAGCCCGACGGCGAGCCGGAGGGCGAGGAGGACGAGACCGCGCAGGGCGGCGAGCGGCCCGCGCGCCGCCGCCGTCGGGGCGGTCGCCGCCGTCGCCGGGGCGAGAGCGCCGAGCAGGGCGAGGGCGCGGACTTCGACGAGACGGAAGCCGGTGCGGAGACCGACCGGGACGCCGGGGCCGACGAGGCCGCGGGGCCGGAGGCCGCCGAGGGCGACGAGGAGGGTGACGCCGCCGGCGGTGGCGGCTCCACCAGCAGCTCGCGCCGTCGCCGCCGTCGCCGCCGCCGTTCGGGGGACGCGGAGGAGCGTTCGGGTGAGAACGCCACAGCGGACGACCCCGAGCGCACCGTCGTCAAGGTCCGCGAGCCGCGCAAGAAGAAGGACACCGAGCCGGCCGACGAGGTGCAGGCGATCAAGGGGTCCACGCGGCTGGAGGCCAAGAAGCAGCGCCGCCGCGAGGGACGCGAGCAGGGCCGCCGCCGGGTGCCGATCATCACCGAGGCGGAGTTCCTCGCCCGCCGCGAGGCCGTCAAGCGGGAGATGATCGTCCGCCAGAGCGGCGAGCGCACCCAGATCGGCGTCCTGGAGGACGACGTGCTGGTCGAGCACTTCGTCAACAAGGAGCAGTCGACCAGTTACGTCGGCAACGTCTACCTCGGCAAGGTGCAGAACGTCCTGCCGTCGATGGAGGCCGCCTTCGTCGACATCGGCAAGGGCCGCAACGCCGTGCTGTACGCGGGCGAGGTCAACTTCGAGGCGCTGGGCATGTCGGGCGGTCCGCGCCGCATCGAGACCGCGCTCAAGTCGGGCCAGTCGGTGCTGGTGCAGGTCACCAAGGACCCGATCGGCCACAAGGGCGCCCGCCTGACCAGCCAGGTCTCGCTGCCTGGACGCTACCTCGTCTACGTGCCCGAGGGCTCGATGACGGGCATCAGCCGCAAGCTGCCGGACACCGAGCGCTCGCGGCTCAAGCAGATCCTCAAGCGGGTCGTCCCCGAGGACGCGGGCGTCATCGTGCGCACGGCCGCCGAGGGCGCCAGCGAGGACGAGCTGCGCCGCGACGTCGAGCGGCTCCAGGCGCAGTGGGAGGACATCCGCAAGAAGTCCCAGAAGGGCAACGCGCCCACGCTGCTGTACGGCGAGCCGGACATGACGGTCCGCGTGGTGCGGGACATCTTCAACGAGGACTTCTCCAAGGTCATCGTCAGCGGCGACGAGGCGTGGGAGACCATCCACGGCTACGTCTCGCACGTGGCGCCCGACCTGTCCGACCGGCTCCAGAAGTGGACCTCGGACGTGGACGTGTTCGCCACGTACCGCATCGACGAGCAGCTCGCCAAGGCGCTGGACCGCAAGGTGTGGCTGCCCAGCGGCGGCTCGCTGGTGATCGACCGGACCGAGGCGATGATCGTCGTCGACGTCAACACCGGGAAGTTCACCGGCCAGGGCGGCAACCTGGAAGAGACCGTCACCAGGAACAACCTGGAGGCGGCCGAGGAGATCGTCCGCCAGCTGCGGCTGCGCGACCTCGGCGGCATCATCGTCATCGACTTCATCGACATGGTCCTGGAGTCCAACCGCGACCTGGTGCTGCGCCGCCTGCTGGAGTGCCTGGGCAGGGACCGCACCAAGCACCAGGTGGCGGAGGTCACCTCGCTGGGCCTCGTGCAGATGACCCGCAAGCGGGTCGGCCAAGGCCTGCTGGAGTCCTTCTCCGAGCCGTGCGTCCACTGCAACGGGCGCGGCGTGCTCGTGCACTTGGACCAGGTGACCGCCGCGTCGGGTGCCGGTGGCGGCGGCAAGAAGGGCAAGAAGGGCAAGGGCAAGGGCGAGACGAAGGCGGAAGCCAGGGCCGAGGCCAAGGCGGAGGCCAAGGACACCGGCAAGGCGGACGCCAGGTCGGAGGGGCCCGGCAAGGGCGAGAACACCAGCAAGGGCGGCGGTCGCCAGGGCGGCAGGCCGGAGCCGGCCGAGGACCGCGCCGCGTCCGAGCACTCGCCCGCGACCGCTCCCGCGGCTGCGGCCGTGGAGCCCGCCGACACGGCGGCGGCCGAGGCGGCGGAGCTGTCACCGGCGCCCGTCGAGTTCGTTCCGGACGAGGAGCTGTTCAACAGCGCGGCCGAGGCGGAAGCCGCGGCGTCCGCCTCGCGTGGCCGGGGCCGGCGCCGGGGCAGCCGGAAGGCGGGTGCACCTGCCGGGTCGCCGCCGAAGGCCGCGGGCGAGACCGCCGAGGTGGTCCAGCCCGCCGCACCGCAGGCCGGCGCCGAGCCGGTCGCCGCCGCCGAGCCCGTGCCGGAGCCGGCGCCCGCGTCGGAGCCGGTGCCCGCCCCCGAGCCCGCTGCCGCGCCGCCTCGGGCCCGCCGACGGGCGACGCGGAAGGCGAGCGCTCCGGCCGGATCGCCGCGTACGGGTGACGACACCGGGGCGGTGATGGTCGTCGCCGCGGAGGAGACGCCCGCGCCCGCCGTCGAGCCCGCGGACGGTGGCGAGGTCGTCACCGACGCGGCTCCCGCACGGCCCCGGCGCAGGGTGACGCGCACGGTGACCACCACGGCCCCCGAGCAGGAGGCCGCGGCGGAGCCTGAGCCGGAGTCCGCGCCGGAGAAGAAGGCCGTCAAGAAGACGGCGAAGGCCGCCAAGACGGCCAAGACCGCCAAGAAGACGACGACGGCCAAGAAGGCGACGGCCAAGAAGGCGGCGGCGAAGACGACGGCCGCCAAGACCACGGCCAAGACGGCGACGGCCAAGACGGCGGCGGCGAAGAAGACGACGGCCAAGAAGACCGCGAAGAAGAGCGCCGCCAAGAAGACGGCCGCGGCCGGTCAGGAGGGTACGTCGTCCGTGTCGGCACCGGCCGCCGAGGAGTGACCCGGGCCGCCGCCGAGGAGTGACCCGGCCGCGGCCGGCGTCCGGGGGCGGGGCGATCCCCGCCCCGCCCCCGGACGCCGGGCACCGAGGTGGGGGCACCACAGGCGTTGAGGGGAGCCCCGTGCGGATGGGGTACCCTTGACCGTCGGCGTGTCGTTTGTACGACGCGCTGCTCCTGAGCAACCACCTCCCCTTCTGGGGAGAGGCCGTTCAATCCTTCCGGATCAGCTCCGCGCTCGGCGTGGGCGTCGGACGGCTGGCATCAGGGGCTCCGTTTCGAGCGAAAGAGAGTTCCGCGTGTACGCGATCGTGCGCACCGGCGGGCGCCAGCAGAGGGTCTCTGTGGGCGACGTCATCGAGGTTGACCGTATTTCCACCAGCAAGGTCGGCGACACCGTCGAGCTCTCGACCCTGCTCGTCGTCGACGGTGACGCGGTCACCAGCGACCCCTGGGTGCTGGACGGTGTCAAGGTCACGGCCGAGGTGGTGGACCACCACAAGGGCGACAAGATCCGGATCCAGAAGTACAAGAACAAGACCGGATACAAGAAGCGCATCGGCCACCGCCAGCTGCACACCGCGCTGAAGGTCACCGACATCCCCGCCCCGGCCAAGAAGTAAGGACTGAGGAGAGATGGCACACAAGAAGGGCGCATCGTCCACCCGGAACGGTCGCGACTCCAACCCGCAGTTTCTCGGCGTGAAGCGCTTCGGCGGTCAGGCCGTCAGCGCGGGCGAGATCCTGGTCCGCCAGCGCGGCACCCACTTCCACCCGGGCAAGGGCGTCGGCCGTGGCGGCGACGACACCCTGTTCGCGCTGGACGCGGGCGCGGTGCAGTTCGGCACCCACCGCGGCCGCAAGGTCGTGAACGTCGTTCCGGCCGCTGAGTAAGCAGCCGCACGGCACACTCACTCACTCCGAGGGCGGACCTCCTCTCCCCGCCGTACGCGCACACGCCGTACGGCAGGGAAGCGGGTCCGCCCTCGGTGCGTTCCCCCCTCAGTACGTCAGCGGTCCCGCGATACCGCAGCACCGCGATACCGCAGCACATCAGCACGCCAGCACGCCTTGGAGGCACACCCCTATGACCACCTTCGTGGACCGCGTCGAGCTGCACGTCGCCGCGGGTAACGGTGGGCACGGCTGCGCCTCCGTGCACCGCGAGAAGTTCAAGCCGCTCGGCGGCCCGGACGGCGGCAACGGCGGGCGCGGCGGCGACGTCGTCTTCGTCGTCGACCCGGACGTGACGACCCTGCTGGACTACCACCACAGCCCGCACCGCAAGGCCACCAACGGCAGGCCGGGCGAGGGAGGCCACCGTTCGGGACAGGACGGCAAGAGCCTGGTGCTCCCGGTGCCGGAGGGCACCGTCGTCCTCGACCGCCACGGCGAGGTGCTGGCCGACATGGTCGGCGCGGGCACCACCTTCGTCGCGGGGCAGGGCGGCCGGGGCGGGCTCGGCAACGCCGCGCTGGCCTCCGCACGGCGCAAGGCGCCCGGGTTCGCCCTGCTGGGGGAGCCCGGCGAGGAGCGGGACGTGGTGCTGGAGCTGAAGACGGTCGCGGACGTCGCGCTCGTCGGCTACCCGAGCGCGGGCAAGTCCTCGCTGATCTCGGTGCTCTCCGCGGCGAAGCCGAAGATTGCCGACTACCCCTTCACCACCCTGGTGCCGAACCTGGGCGTGGTCACCGCGGGCGCGACGGTCTACACGATCGCGGACGTTCCGGGGCTGATCCCCGGCGCCAGCGAGGGCAAGGGCCTCGGCCTGGAGTTCCTGCGCCACGTCGAGCGCTGCTCCGTGCTGGTGCACGTGCTGGACTGCGCCACGTTGGAGACCGACCGCGACCCGCTCAGCGACCTCGACGTGATCGAGGCGGAGCTGTCCCGCTACGGCGGTCTCGGCGACCGCCCGCGCGTCGTCGTCCTCAACAAGACCGACATCCCCGAGGGCAAGGACCTGGCCGACATCATCCGTCCCGAGATCGAGGCCCGCGGCCTGCCCGTCCTGGAGGTCTCGGCCGTCTCCCGGCAGGGCCTCAAGGACCTGTCGTACGCGCTCGCCCGCCTGGTCGACGAGGCCCGCGCGGCACGTCCCGCGCCGGAGGCCACCCGCATCGTGATCCGCCCCAAGGCGGTGGACGACGCGGGCTTCACGGTGACCCGCATCGACGAGGGCATGTTCCGCGTGCGCGGCGAGAAGCCCGAGCGCTGGGTGCGGCAGACCGACTTCAACAACGACGAGGCCGTCGGCTACCTCGCCGACCGCCTCGCGCGCCTCGGTGTGGAGGAGGAGCTGCTCAAGGCAGGTGCGCGCGAGGGCGACGGCGTGGCCATCGGCGCCGAGGACGACGCGGTCGTCTTCGACTGGGAACCCACCATGATCAGCGGTGCCGAGATGCTCGGCCGCCGCGGCGAGGACCAGCGCTTCGACGCGCCTCGCCCGGCCGCCCAGCGCCGCCGCGACCGCGAGGCCGAGCGTGCCGACGAGGACGCAGCCTTGGGCGAGTACGAGGACTTCGACCCGTTCGAGTGAGTGGCTGACGCCGCCGCCGGACCGCGTCTCCTCGCACGGCCCCGGAGGCCCTCCCACGTCCTTCCACGGGCGGAAGGTGACCGCCCGTGGAAGGACGCTATTCTGCCCCCATGAGCGTCGAGCCGCTTCCGGACTGGGTGATTCCGCCACCAGGCGGCTTCACCGCCGAGGCCTTCCTGCGGCTGTCCGGCCTCCCTCCGCACACCGAGCTCATCGACGGGGACCTGGTCTTCGTGAGCCCGCAGGAGAAGTGGCACAGCCGGGTGATCAACCTCCTGCTCGCCGCACTGGACGGCCAGGCACCCGGGCACCTGCGCGCCGATCGCGAGATGGCTGTCCGCCTGGCCAAGCGGCAGGTCCCGGAACCGGACGTGGTGGTGGTCACCGCCGAGGCGTACGAGCGCGAGTCACCCTCCACCTACTACCTGCCCGAAGACGTGGTACTGGCACTGGAGGCGGTCTCACCCGACTCCGAGGACCGCGACCGCGACACCAAGCCACGCAAGTACGCCGCCGCCGGCATCCCCCATTACTGGCGGATCGAGAACAACGGCGGCGGCACGGTCGCGTACCTGTACGAGAGGGATCCGGCGAGCGGAGGGTATGCGCTGACGGGCATCCATCACGACCGGCTGAAGGTCTCCGTTCCGTTCGCGGTGGATGTCGACCTCGCCGCGACCGGGCGGCGGGCCCCCTCTCCCTGACGTCCCCGGGGCCTCAGTCCTCCGGTTGGGGGCTGACGCCCTTGCAGCTGGGGGTGTCGTCGCGGGTGCCGGGCAGGGCCGAGGCGCGCAGGGCGCGGTAGCGGTCGAGGTAGGCGTCGTGGACGCTGTCACTGTCCACTTTCAGGAGCGTCTCGTCGTTCTTGGTCAGGGCGGGGCCCGAGTAGTTGTGGCTGCCGGTCCACACGAGCTTGTCGGTTGCCCCGGCGTAACGTCCCGCGATCATCAGGGACTTGGAGTGGACGACCTCGCGCGAGGTGCCGGGGTCGCCGTCGTCGTCGTAGTGCAGGCACCGCACCGCCGGTCCGCCGGGCGCGTGCAGGGCCTCCCAGGTGCCGGGGGAGCCGGTGCTGGCCGCGCTGTCGGTCTGGGCGTAGACGATGTCGACGGCGCAGCCCTGGCGCTGGAGGGAGGCGAGTTTCTCGGCGACGCCCTGGCGGGTGAGCTTGAACATCGCCAGCCGCACGCTGGTGCGGTGGCTGCCCGAGGCGTCCCTCCAGCGGCAGGTGACGTTGTCGAGGATGCCCGTCACCGTGTCGCCGCCGTGCGGGCGGGGGAAGAAGTAGCCGGTGTAGGGGGAGGCGGCGGCGCGGGTGTAGCGCCAGGAGCGCCAGTCCGCGCCGGCGACCTTGTCGAAGTAGCGGCTGTAGGCGGCGTACGTGCCGCGCTGGGCGACGACCATCGCGTCGTTCCAGAACTTGGTGTAGCTGCCGGTCGACAGGTTCGACGACGTCTGCACCACGACGTTCCGTAAACCGCCGGTGCGGGAGAAGAGCCAGAACTTGTTGTGGGCGATGGAGTGGCCCCCGGAGGGATCGCCCAGGCACGACGTGTTCTTGGGGCAGAGCCCGACGAAGGACCGTTTCGCCCGGTCGGTGCCCAGCGCCTCGCGCAGGATGGAGTAGGACGTGCTGGAGGGCATGGAGCTGACGCTGGACTCGTCCAGCATCACCTGGACGTTGACGCGACGTTTCCGCGCGGTGTGCGCGGTGGCGAGCGCGCGGGCCACCTCGGCGTCCCAGAAGTGGTAGAGCGCGACCTTGATGGTGGAGCGCGGGGCGGCGGCCTCGATGCGGGCCAGCAGATCGCTGCGGATGGCGCGCTGCTGCGCGGCGGTGCCGTTCGGCTGGTTGAAGACGGGGCCCGTGCCCGGGGAGGCCGCCGCGGCGGGCGGGGGAGTGGTGAGGGTGAGCCCCGTGCCGAGCAGCAGGGCGAGGGGTGGTGCGGCGGCTCTCAGACGTGACAAGGGGCCCTCCTGGCGGCTGGTGCGGACCGGGCGGCCGATACCGGGAGGTACGGCCGGGTCGCAAGCGAGGGTAGGGACGCGGGAAGCGCGTGTTCAGCCCGTCTCGTCCCGTCTCGCCCGTCGGCCGTTACGGCTGGGGCTGGTGTGATGCGCAAAGACGGAAGGGCCCCAGGAGGCGAATCCTCCTGGGGCCCTTCCACCGTCTCGCGCTCCCGTGCGCCGGTTTGCGCCGCGTGCGCCGCCCGAACGGGTGACGCACCCTGCCGCGCGCTCCGGCCGGAGGCGGCTACGACGTGCCCGCGCCCTGGCCGGAGGCGGCTACGACGTGCCCGCGCCCTGGCCGGACGCGGCTACGGCGTGACCGCGTCCTCCGGATCGGAGGCGCCGCCCGGCGCCTCCATCTCCGCCTCCTCGGCGGCCTCCTCCGCCTCCCGCTGGCCCGGGATCTCGGCCGTGCGCCGCGCGACGCGCGCGTTGCGGGCCTCCGTCTCGTCGGCGAGCTCCAGCGCCGCGGCGTTGAAGCGCGCGAGCGACGGCGGGTCCGAGGGGCCCAGCAGGCGTGTCTTGAGCTCCTTGCGCGCCCCCACCAGCGTGTCCTTGCCGGCGTCGCGCACCGACTCCAGCACGGCCGGGATCTGCTGGGCGTCGGGCGTCAGCACCGTGCCGGCCCGCACCGTCGGGAAGGCGTGCCGGAACTCCTCCTCGGTCATCCCGCTGGTGTTGGCCACCGCGTACGGCTTCTCACTGCTGAGGTAGTCGGAGACGACGGAGGAGACGTCGGAGATCAGCAGGTCGGCCTGGTTGAAGCAGCTGAAGATCGCCGGGCGCGGTCCGGTGACGATCTGGTGCTCGGAGTCGGGGAAGGACGCCCAGTAGGCGGCCTCCCACGCCTCCGTCGCCTCGCGCACCCGCTCGGCGTTGCCCTCCTGCGGGGTGCCCTGGTTCTTCATCCGCTCCATCTCGTCCGCGCTGGCGCGGAACGCCGAGGTGGTGGCCTCGTCCAGGACGGCCGTACGGCGCTCCAGCTCGGCGGTGGCCTGCGGGTCGCGGCGTCCGGCGCCGCGCTCCACGTTGGCCTGCGTGATCATGGCGCGGATGCGCTGGTCGGCGGCGCCCGCGCGCGGGTCCACCGAGCCGGTCATCGGGTGCGGCTTGTACAGCAGCCGCACCTTCGGGTCGGCCAGCAGCGCGGCGACGATGTGCTCGCCCGCCAGCGGCACCGAGGTGTTGCCCGGGTTGCCGTCCCAGCCCTCCCAGGTGGGCGCGTACAGCACCGTGGTGTAGCCGCTCGCGGGGGCTGCGGCCCGCTCGTCGGCGTGCTGGATGGGGGTCAGCTGGGGGCGGCCGACCTCGACGACGTCCTTGTCGTCCACTCCCACCTCGGCCAGCGCGTACCGCTCGCGGGCGGCCTCGCCCGCGACCCACACCTGGTCGTAAACCTTGGCGTAGGGGTTGCAGGAGGAGAGCTTGTCGGACTCGCCGTGGTTGATGAAGGCGTGCTTGAGCGTGGGGATGCGCAGCACCTGCGAGGTCTTGCCGGAGTTCGCCGGGTGCAGCAGCACCTTCAGCGTGGAGTGCTCCAGGTGCATGAGGTGGGCGACCTTCGGGATGCAGACGATCGGGATGTCGGTGGCGTCGATCTTCTGCACCATGAACCGCTCACGCAGCACGATCAGCGGCCGTCCGTCCAGCTCGGCCAGCGTGCTCAGCCACATGTTCGCCTGGTAGGCGCTGGTCGTCCCGCCGGAGAAGTACATGCCGACGGTCGGCTTGTACGCGGCCAGCCACTTGTCCAGCCACGCCATGACCTCGTGCTCGCTGCGGGAGCGCTTCTTGGGCAGCAGCCAGGTGCCCAGGTAGAACGCGCTGCCCAGCGACAGCAGGAACGTGCAGCCGACCCCGACCAGGCCCCACTCCTGCTGGGAGAGGCCGGCGGAGAGCATCAGCCCGACGGTGCCGGGGATCGAGAACCGCAGCAGCCGGCGGCTGGGCTGCCGGGCCAGCAGCCGGGAGGGCGCGTCGGTCAGCCGCAGCGCCGAGGCGTCGATGTTGCGGGTGACGACCGGCAGGGTGCGGGTACGGCGCACCAGCTGGGCCACCGCCTGGCACAGGAAGTGCGCCGCGTAGGCGAGCAGCAGCAACAGGGTGAGCGGGCGCTCTATGTCCGGCGGCACGTCGGGGATCCGGACCAGCCCGATGACGATCAGCATGTCGCGCAGCAGCTGGCGGGTGGTGACGTCGAAACGGACCTTCCCGAGCAGCGCCAGCAGCCCCGGCTGCTGGTGCGTCAGGTACAGGTCGAGAGCGAGGCCCGCCAGGGAGGCGGTGACGAAGACGGGCACGTTCGGCAACAGCGCACCCGCGAGCTGCGCGGTGTAGAACACCGCCAGCGCGAGCAGCGCCGCGAGCTGCACGGCGCGTCGTGGGGAGAGTCCGGCAGAGGGCACGGGCTGGGCTCCTGGCATGGAGATCGAGGGTCTGCAGAAAAGGGGCGGCCGGTGGCGGTGGCCAGGGTCGACCCCTGAGCGTATGTCGCCCGCGGGTCAAGTGACAATCTTCGACGGACCCGGATACGTGCTTACGTGGTCAAAGGTAACCATCCGCCGCCGTCCATTGCGCGGGACGGATGAGCGCCGCGGACCAGCGCTGACGTAGATTGCGGACGACGACCCGCGGCGTGTCACGGGTCAGGGGCGCACACGGGCACCCCGGGCGCGCCGTGGCGGCATGGGTACGAGGGGTACGTACGGGCGTGGCAGGTAGGACGGGAACCACGGGCGGCGAGCGGCGCGGGAGCGCGGCGGAAGCGGGCGGTGCGGGCGCCACGGCGTCCGCCGCGGGCGCGGTGACCCCCGGTGACGGCAACAGGGCAGCGCCGGGCGGTGGCGCGGCGGAGGCGCCCGGCGCCGGACGGGGCGAGGCACAGCCCGGCGGGACGCGTGCGGCGGGGCCCGAGGCGTCGTACCGCGCGGCCGTGCGGGACGCCCGCCGCGTGGTCGTCAAGATCGGTTCCTCGTCGCTGACCACCGCGGCCGGCGGCCTGGACGCGGACCGGGTGGACGCCCTCGTCGACGTCCTCGCCCAGCACGCGGGACGCCCGGACCGGGAGGTCGTGCTGGTCTCCTCCGGCGCCATCGCCGCGGGACTCGCCCCGCTGGGCCTCACCAAGCGCCCCCGCGACCTGGCCCGCCAGCAGGCCGCCGCCAGCGTCGGCCAGGGGCTTCTGGTGGCCCGCTACACCGCGTCCTTCGCGCGCTACGGGCGCCGCGTCGGGCAGGTGCTGCTGACCTCCGACGACACCAGCCGCCGGGCCCACTACCGCAACGCCTACCGGACGCTCGGCCAGCTGCTGTCGATGGGCGCCGTGCCCGTCGTGAACGAGAACGACACGGTGGCCACCGACGAGATCCGCTTCGGCGACAACGACCGGCTCGCCGCGCTCGTCGCCCACCTGGTCCGCGCCGACCTGCTGGTCCTCCTCTCCGACGTGGACGGCCTCTACGACGGCAACCCCGCCACCCCCGGCACCCGCCGCATCGATCAGGTGCGCGGCCCGGCCGAACTGGAGGGGCTGGACATCGGCAGCGCGGGCCGCGCGGGTGTGGGCACCGGCGGCATGGTCACCAAGGTGGAGGCGGCGGGCATCGCGGCCGGCGCCGGGGTGCCCGTGGTGCTGACCTCCGCCGTGCACGCGGCCGACGCGCTGGCGGGCCGCGAGACGGGCACCTATTTCCACCCGACCGGGCGACGGGCTGCGGGGCGGCTGCTGTGGCTCGCGCACGCGTCGGCGCCCACCGGGGCACTCACCCTGGACGAGGGCGCCGTGCGGGCCGTCGTGGAGCGCCGCACCTCGCTCCTGCCCGCGGGCATCGCCGGGCTGGAGGGCGACTTCTCGGCGGGTGATCCGGTGGAGCTGCGGGACGCCGCGGGGCGCGCGGTGGCGCGGGGGCTGGTGAACTTCGACGCGAAGGAGCTGCCGCGGCTGCTCGGCCGCTCCACCCGCGAGCTGGCCAGGGAGCTGGGCCCGGCCTACGAGCGGGAGGTCGTCCACCGCGACGACCTGGTACTGCTGCGGTCGTGAGACGGCGTCCGCGGGCGTGCGGCCCGGGCGGGTCGCACAGCTGAGCGGTGCCCTACTCGATGGGGACAGGGAAAAAGACCAGCCTTTCCACGGACACCTTCCGCAAAACGGCCCCACGGGCCCGTGGGGACTGGTCAACTTTGACTCGGGTGGTCCGCGCGGCACGTGCACCCGCACGTGCACGCATCCTCCCCCCACGCCGCACTCACCAGCACCACTCCAGGAGGCCACCGGTGGGACGACTGGCCAGCGTCGACATGGCGCCTTCTCCCCAGCCCGAGGAATGCATCGGCTCCCGGCTCTGGCACATCACGCTCAGCGTCGCAGGACGGGAGGCGCCGCTCGCCGAGGTGCGCAGCGCCCTCGAACAGCTCGCTCACGACCACCCCTTCCTGCTGACCAGCCGCTACGCCAACGACCACGCCGAGATCCGCTACTGGGAGGAGGCGGACGACCTGCACGACGCCGCCGCCGTGGCGCTGCGGCTGTGGGGCGAGCACCGGTCCTCGGCCAAGCTGCCGCCCTGGGAGATCGTCGGTCTGGAGGTGATCGGCCGCGAGACCTATCACCAGCGGGTCGCCGAGGGCTACGGACCGCCACCGGCCAGCCCGGTCGGTGTGCACCCCTTCTAAACCCACCCGTACGCGGCGCCCGGTGCCTTCCGTGAGACGGCGGGGCGCCCCGCCGCGGGCCCCGGCTACCATGCGCGCCATGAGCGCATCCCAGACCAGCGGCTCCCCGGCGTCCCAGGCCGACGGCACCCCGGCGTCCCCGGCCGACGCCGTGCGCGACGGCGCCGCCGCACCGACCGCTGACAGCCCCGTCCGCGCGGTGGCACGGCGTGCGCGCACGGCGGCAGCGGACCTCGCCCCGGCGCCCCGCACCCTCCGTGACGCCGCGCTGGCCGCCATCGCCGACGCGCTCGTCGCGCGCACCGGCGAGATCGTCGCCGCCAACGCCGACGACGTCGCCGCGGCGCGCTCCGAGGGCACCCCCGAGTCCGTCGTCGACCGGCTCACGCTCACGCCCGAGCGGGTGGCGGCCATCGCCTCGGACGTGCGCGACGTGATCGCGCTGCCCGACCCCGTGGGCGGGGTCCAGCGCGGCTCGACCCTGCCGAACGGACTGGAGCTGCGTCAGGTCCGCGTCCCGCTCGGTGTCGTCGGGATCGTCTACGAGGCACGGCCCAACGTCACCGTGGACGCGGCGGCGCTCTGCCTCAAGTCCGGCAACGCCGTCCTGCTGCGCGGCTCCTCCTCCGCGCACGCCTCCAACACGGCGCTGGTGGCGGTGGTGCGTGACGCGGTGGCCGAGGCGGGGCTCCCCGCCGACACCGTGCAGCTGGTGCCCGGACGCGGACGGGAGAGCGTCACCGAGCTGATGCGCGCCCGCGGTCTGGTGGACGTGCTCATCCCGCGCGGCGGTGCCTCGCTGATCAGGACGGTGGTGGAGCAGTCGACGGTGCCGGTGATCGAGACCGGCACGGGCAACTGCCACGTCTACGTCGACGAGAGCGCCGATGTGGAGACCGCGCTGGCGATCCTCGTCAACTCCAAGGCCCAGCGCCCCAGCGTCTGCAACGCCGCGGAGACCGTGCTGGTGCACGAGGGCATCGCCGACGTTTTCCTCCCGCGGGCCCTCGCAGCGCTGGTCGAGGCGGGCGTGACGGTGCACGGCGACCCGGCCTGGCAGCAGGCGGGCGGCCAGGCGGGCGGGCCGGCGGTCGTGCCGGCCACCGACGCGGACTGGGCCGACGAGTACCTCTCCTACGACATCGCCGCAGCGGTCGTGCCCACGCTGGACGCGGCCGTCGAGCACATCCGCGCGTGGTCCTCCGGGCACACCGAGGCGATCGTCACCCGGGACACGGCAGCCGCCCGCCGCTTCACCGCGCTGGTCGACTCCGCCGCCGTCATGGTCAACGCCTCCACGCGTTTCACCGACGGCTCCCAGTTCGGTTTCGGGGCCGAGATCGGCATCTCCACACAGAAGCTGCACGCCCGCGGCCCCATGGGGCTGCCCGAGCTCACCTCGACCAAGTACGTGGTCACCGGCGAGGGGCACATCCGCCGCTGAGCCGCTGAGCCGCTGAGCCGCTGAGCCGCAGAGCCGCTGGCCGGTCCGACGGCCCGACGGAGCGGCGCTCCGTGCGTTTCCCGCCCGATTCCGGGCCGATTCCCGTCGGCCCTGCCCAAATTGACCGCACAGGTCTACGCTGGACCGCGTGCCGGACGAGGTGGGGGGCCAGCCGTTCCCGGACGGTGAGGAGCCCGAGTACCGCGACCACGGGGCGGCGGACGACGAGTTCGCCTCCGTGGTGCTCGACGAGGGTTTCGTGCGGGCCGCGCAGGTCCACGAGCCGAGCGCGGCGGAGCGCGTGCGCGCCGCCGCGCAGTCGCACACGGACCAGTCGGAGCACACGGAGACCGATGTTCCGCGCGTGGCCGAGGACGGCCTGGTGCACGGCCGCGGCAAGGCCGAATTTCCGGAGTCCCCGTACGGCGAGCCGCCCGAGGACGGCGCCTGGGACGAGGACCCGGACGCCGACGACGACCGGTTCGACCGCCCCGGCCTCTACGCGGAGTACGGCCCTGGCGTGCTCCCGCCCGAGCTGGAGGCGTACGAGCACGGCGCGGACTACGGGTACGCGCGGGGAGCCCACGCCCCGTACGCGGCGCGCGGCGGCGCTCCGCGCCCCTACCGGGGGCACCGCAGCTGGCAGCGGCCCATCGCCTGGGTGCTCGCCGTGGTGATGGGGATCGGCGTCGTCGCGCTCGCCTTCTCCGCCGTCTACCGAGGCGGCTCCGACCAGCGCGAGGAGCCCGTCCCGCCGCCCGCCACCACCGGCGTGGAGCCGGCCGAGCCGGGCACGCTGCCCACCGCCACCGCTCAGCCGCCCGGCGGCTGACACCGCCGGCCCACCACGCCCCCGGGGGTGTGCGGACGGCGTAGGAGAACAGGCCACCGGCTGTCCGGCAAGTTGTCCGGGACCACGTCGTTTACCTCCCTGCGTGCGGTTCTACCCTGTTGGTATGGCCGGGCGAGTGGAACCTCCTGACGGGACGCCCGACGGGGCTCCCGGCGGCGACGACGAATACCGATCCCTGGTGTTCGACGAGTCGTTCGTCAACGCTGCGCGGCTCCAGGAGTTCTCCGCCCAGGAGCGGCTGGACGACGAGGAGCACGCCGCCGTCCGCCCCCGCACCGATACCGAACGCCACGGCAGCCTGGGCCTGGGCTTCTCCCGGCAGGGCCTGATCCTCGTGCTGCTCATCGCACTCGCCTTCGGCACCGCGATCTACATGGGGATACGGAACCCGTACAGATCGCCGGCCAAGCCGGAGGCGGAGCCCGTACACAGCGAGCTGATGCCGCTCGCGCCACTCGGCCCCGTCTCCGGGGCCACCCCCGCCGACCTGTTCGAGCACAGCCCGGCCGCGCGCTTCGAAAAGGGGGCCGACGGGGTGACGCTGCCTTCCCCCGTTCGCAGTAGCGACCACTTCACCCAGAGCCAGGTGCAGGCCGCGCTGCTGGGGGCCAAGGACTACATCGTCCAGAGCTCGCTCGACCCCAGGGTCCTCACCGGCAGCGCGGTACGGCCTGTGCGCGAGCTGCTGGACCCCCGCCAGCAGCGCCAGTTCGACCGGAGTGTGGACAACCCGCGCAACGACGGACGGCACGCCGCCACCGCCTGGATGGTGCGCTTCGACCCGGCCAAGGCCGCGCTGGCCGGTGAGCAGGTGCGCGTCCACGGCACTCTCACGGCCCAGGAGGTCTCGGCCAACGCGCTGGAGGTCACGGCCGACCACGTCTTCGTCTACGCGGTACGGCCCGCCGACGCCGGCGAGGGCGCGGACGCCGAGAAGGGCGCCTCGCTCTTCTCCGTGCGCCGTGAGGTGCGTTTCCACTTCGAGCGCGGCGACCTGCGCGACCACCAGGTCACCCTGCGCCAGGTCTCGATGCGGGCCGGGCCGATGAACTGCGGCGAGGACCCCGCGGACAGCCTGGCGCCGCTGCTGGCGGGGGAGCGGGCCAAGGACGCGGGAAAGGCGGGGACCGACCCCTTCGCGCGGGGTCGGTCCACCGCCTCCATGTGCGGGCTGCTGGCGCCCAGCGCCCAGCCGAGCCCGGCCCACCCCTTCAAGGAGAAGGGCTGAAGCGCTTCCGCCCTCCCGCGTCCCGCTGCGCTCAGCGGTCCCGGCGGTCGGGCGGTCGCGGCGGTTGCACGGCTGCGACCGCCGCGGCGGTCGCGCGGGCCTGGCAGGGACGCCGAACCGGTGCCTCAGCTCGGGTCGGAGCCGCCCGGGCGTCCGGTGCCGTCCGCGTCACCGTTGGTGCCGCCGCCCGCGTTGCCGTTCGAGCCGCCCTGGCCGCCACCCGAGCCCCGGCCCGTGAAGGTGTCGCGCAGCCGGCCGCCGACGTCCCCGACGCCGCCCGCGATGTCGCGGACGATGCCCATGAGCGGGTCCTTGCTGTTGCGCATCGTGTCCGAGTAGTGGGACGCGGACTCACGGAAGGAGTCCCGTATCGAGGCCTCCTTGTCCTCCTGGCGCCGGGGGTAGTGACCGTCCATGATCCGCTGGTGGTCGCGGCTCTCCGCCCACTTCTTCAGCTCGGCGGCGCGCACGGTGGTGAACGGGTGGCTGCGCGGCAGCACGTTCATGACCTTGAGTACGGAGTCGCGCACGTCGCCGCCCGCCTCGTACTCCTTGGCCTGCGCCAGGAAGGCGTCCACGTTCATCTCGTGCAGGTGGTTGCCGCCCGCCAGCTTCATCAGGCCCCGCATGGACGCCTGCAGATCCTGGCCCACCAGCAAACCGGCGCGGTCAGCGGACAGTTCCGACTTGCGGAACCACTCGCGCAGCGCGATCACGAGCGCCCGCACCGCGACGCTGCCCAGCGGAATCCACGCGATCTTGATGGCGAGGTCCGACAGGAACAGCAGGATGGTGCGGTAGACGGCGTGACCGGAGAGCGCGTGCCCGACCTCGTGGCCGACCACGGCGCGCATCTCCTCCTCGTCGAGGAGCTCGACCAGGCCCGTGGTCAGCACGATCACCGGCTCGTCCATGCCCACGCACATCGCGTTGGGCTTCGGGTCCTGCGTGACGTACATCGGCGGGACCTTCTCCAGGTCCAGGATGTAACAGGCGTCCCGCAGCATCGCGTTGAGGTGCGCGAACTGCTGGTCGCTGACCCGGACCGAGTCGGAGAGGTACAGCAGCCGCATGCTGCGCTCGGGCAGCAGCCCGCTCAGCGCCTTGACGACCGTGTCGAAACCGCTCAGCTTGCGCAGCGACACCAGCGCCGAGCGGTCGGTCGGATGTTCGTACGCCCGGGATGAGATACCCGGGAAGCGCCGCCTCTCGCGGCCCGGCAGGCGCTCGGTACCGCCAGTGCCGTCTGTCATGGTGTTTCCCCCTCCTCGACTGGGCTGTCCACACTAGAGTGTGGGACGCGGAGCGAGGCCCTCCCGTTGCGTCCGGACGTCTCCCTTCTCACGCACCGCCTCGCCCACCGCCCCCTCCCCACCCGTTTCGCGGGCGTCCCGACCCGTGTGGGCTGAGTCGGCGTGAGCCGCCGGGAGACGGCCGCTTACGATGTGGCTGCGCACTTCGTGCCGCCACACGGTCGGCGGCACGAAAACGCGCCGCCCAGTGTCCGCGCCTCACGGGATAGGTTCTGCCGACGATGATGCTGCCCAGCACCGCACACGACGCCCTGCTGACCCTCGCCTCCAGCGGCGAGCACGGCGAGAGCGCACGGCACGAGAGCCTCAGCCCGTATCTGACGGGCGGAGGTGCGCTCGTCGCGCTCTTCCTGCTGCTGTGGATCACCACCCGCTTCAACCGGGACCGCTGAGCGGTCGCCGGGCGCGGGCGTCCGCACACGTCTCACGAAACGGCACAGGATAGGGTCGCCCGGCATGGGAGAGGACATAGTGCCCGGCACCGGTAAGCGGCGGCTCGGCGTGATGGGGGGCACCTTCGACCCCATCCACCACGGTCACCTGGTGGCCGCGAGCGAGGTGGCCGCACGCTTCCACCTCGACGAGGTCGTGTTCGTCCCCGCCGGGCAGCCGTGGCAGAAGAGCCACAAGCAGGTCTCGCCCGCCGAGGACCGCTACTTGATGACGGTCATCGCGACCGCGTCGAACCCGCAGTTCTCCGTCAGCCGGATCGACATCGACCGCGGCGGGAAGACCTACACCATCGACACGCTGCGCGAGCTGGCCGAGGCCAACCCGGACACGGACCTGTTCTTCATCACCGGAGCCGACGCGCTGTCGCAGATCCTCAGCTGGCGCAACACCGAAGAGCTGTTCTCGCTGGCCCACTTCATCGGCGTCACCCGTCCGGGGCACGCGCTGGCCGATCCCGGGCTGCCCCAGGGGGGCGTCTCCCTGGTGGAGGTGCCGGCGCTCGCCATCTCCTCCACGGACTGCCGCGCACGGGTGGAACGCGGCGATCCGGTCTGGTATCTCGTCCCTGACGGCGTGGTCCGGTACATCAGCAAACGCGCGCTGTACCGGAGCGGCCCAGGGGAGGAATCGCAAGCGTGAGCGACGGCTACGGATACGACCCGTACGCACCACAACCGGACATCATCGGCTACGACGAGTACGGCAGGCCCGTATACCGCCGGCAGGACGCGTACGACCAGCCCTACGGCGCCCAGGGCGGCTACGACGCGCAGGGCGGGCAGGGCTACGACGCGCAGGGCGCCCAGGGAGCTCAGGGCGGCGGTCAGGCCGGCCAGGACGGTTACGGCGGCACCCAGGACACCCGGGCCGGTTACTCCCCCTACGACTCCTACGGCTCCTACGGCCGGACCGGCGGCTCGCAGCAGCCGGGTCACGACGCGTACTCCGGCTACCCCGACCCCGCCCGGCAGCAGGGCGGCCACGCGGGCACGTACGACTACGGTGCCTCCGCCCCGTACGGGCAGCAGCAGGCCGCCGCCCCGCACGCCGCGCAGCAGCCGCCGCACACCCAGCAGCAGGCCTGGTTCCCCGAGCAGAATCCGGCGCCCGCGCAGGAGCAGTACCCCCCGGAGCAGTCCCACCAGGGGCCGTACGCACCCGGAGAGCCGTCGCGGGGGCGACAGGTGCCGGAGCAGGCCCCGCAGGGCCACCACACACCCGAGCGACCGCCGCGGGAGCGGCAGCAGCACGGTGACGAAGAAGGCGCCTACCACACCGAGCAGTTCTCCTTCGTCGAGGAGGCCAGCGACGAGTCCGAGGACGTCATCGACTGGCTGAAGTTCAGCGAGTCCCGCACGGAGCGCCGCGAGGAGGCCAAGCGCCGGGGCCGCAACCGGATCGTCGCGCTCGTCGTCGTGCTGGCACTCGTGGTGGCCGGCGGTGTCGGCTACCTCTGGTACGCGGGCATGCTGCCGGGTACGGGAGGCGACGAGGGGAAGAGCGAGGCAGCGGCGGGCCGGCACCGGGACGTCATCGTCGTACACCTGCGCGAGGAGAACGGCGACAGTTCCACCGCGCTGCTGGTCGACAGCGCCGGCACAGGAGAGGGCACGTCCCTGCTGCTGCCGAACGCGCTGGCCGTCACCACGGAGGACGGGACGACCACGACGCTCGGCAAGTCGGTCGACGACCAGGGCGCGGGGCCTACCCGGGACGCGCTGAACACCCTGCTCGGTGCCGACATCAAGGGCACCTGGCGGCTGGACACCCCCTTCCTGGAAAAGCTCGTCGAACTCGTCGGCGGTATCTCCGTGGACACGGACACCGCCGTGCCCGGCGAGAAGAAGGGCTCCGGACCGCTGGTCGAGCAGGGGTCCGCGCAGGAGATGGACGGCAGGGCCGCCGTCGCCTACGCCACCTTCCGGGCCCAGGGCGAGCCGCAGGACAAGCAGCTCGCCCGCTTCGGCCAGGTGATGCGTGCCGTTCTCAAGAAGGTCTCCAGCGAGCCGCGGGGGGCCACCAGGACCGTCGAGTCGCTGGGCCAGATCCCCGACCCGTCGCTGTCCGAGTCGCAGCTCGGGGCTTCGCTCGCCAAGCTGGCCGCACACGCCAAGAAGGGCGACTACCGCTCCCAGGTGGTGCCCGTGCGGGCGAACGGCACCCTGAGCGGCCAGGTCAGCGACCGGATCGTGAGCAAGGTCCTCGGCGGCACCGTCAAGAACTCCGACCCCGACGCGGCGCCCAGGGTGAGCCTGAAGAACGCCACAGGCGAGCGGGGCCTGGACGCCACCGCGTCCGTCGCGCTGGTCAACGGCGGGTACACCGTCGTCAAGGGAGGCACCGGCGCCACCCGCGCCACCTCGCTGGTGACCTACGCCGAGGCGGCCCACAAGACCAAGGCCGAGCAGGTCGCCAAGACCCTGGGCCTGCCGGGCAGCGCCGTCCGCAAGGCGGAGGGCACCGCCAACGCGGACGTCACCGTCGTGCTGGGCGCCGACTACGAGGGGTGAGCCGCGCACCGCTCGGCGTCGCGGGAGCCGGACGTGCGCTCACGGCCACCGTGAGCGGACGCGTCCGTCACCTTCCGTGGTGAGAGCGCGTGTCTTGCGTGAGCGTGAGCGCGCGTCCTCCGTGGATGTGAGCGCGCGTCTTCCGTGAGCGTGAGCGCGCGTCGGCGCCCGCCGCGGGGGCGAAGGCCCGAGGCCACCCGGCGGCCGTGAGACCCTGGAATACGACATGCTTCCGACTCGAAAGCCTCGCCTGTGACCGCCACCGACCGTTCCCTCGAGCTCATCGAAACCGCCGCGCAGGCGGCAGCCGACAAGCTCGCGCACGACATCGTCGCCTACGACGTCAGTGACGTGCTCGCCATCACCGATGCCTTCCTCCTCGCCTCGGCGCCCAACGACCGGCAGGTCAAGGGCATCGTCGACGAGATCGAGGAGCGGCTGCTCAAAGAGCTGAGCGCCAAGCCCGCCCGCCGCGAGGGCGAGCGGGACGGCCGCTGGGTCCTGCTGGACTACGTCGACATCGTCGTCCACGTGCAGCACAGCGAGGAGCGGGTCTTCTACGCCCTGGAGCGGCTGTGGAAGGACTGCCCCGAGCTGGAGCTCCCCGAGGACGCGGAGGCGACCCGCGGCAAGGGCGCCGAGCACGCGAACGCCGCAGACGCCGGAGAGCGGGACGCGGCGGACCCGTCCGACGAGCTGGACGGAGAGCTGCGCTGAACGGCACCGCGGCGGTCCGCAACCGCAAGATCGTTCTGTGGCGGCACGGCCAGACGGCGTGGAACCTCGAACGCCGCTTCCAGGGCACGACCGACATCCCGCTGACCGACGCGGGCCTCGACCAGGCGCGGCGCGCCGCCCGGCTGCTGGCGGCGCTGCGCCCGGACGCGATCGTCGCCTCCGACCTGCGGCGCACCGTGACCACCGCGGCCGAGCTGGCCGCCCTCACCGGCCTCGACGTCACCTACGACGAGGGCCTGCGGGAGACCTACGCGGGTGACTGGCAGGGCCTCACGCACGAGGAGATCGTGGCCCGCTACGGCGAGCAGTACGCCGCCTGGAAGCGGGGCGAGCCGGTGCGGCGCGGCGGCGGCGAGCTGGAGACCGAGGTCGCCGACCGTGCGGCACCCGTCGTGGAGCGCAGCGCCGACAAACTCCCCGACAACGGCACTCTCGTCGTCGTCAGCCACGGCGGCACCATCCGGACCACCATCGGGCGGCTCATCGGTCTGCCCTCCTCCACCTGGGAGGCGCTGGGCGGTCTCTCCAACTGCAGCTGGTCCGTGCTGGGCGAGACGGTGCGCGGCTGGCGGCTCATGGAGCACAACGCCGGCAGCCTGCCCGAGCCCGTGCTCGGGGACGACGACTGAGCCGGGTGGCCGAGGCCGGTGCCTCTCGGGCCGATTTCTCATTCGGCCTGGCCACCCGCTAGGATTCTTCTCGTTCGCGGCGCTCCGGTGCCGGAGCCCGGGGCTATAGCTCAGTTGGTAGAGCGCTTGCATGGCATGCAAGAGGTCAGGAGTTCGATTCTCCTTAGCTCCACGGAAGCGAGAGGCGAGGTGTGCCTGCGGAGAGCGCAGGCCCATCTCGCCTCCTTCGTTTTTGCGCGGCTTCGCCGCGCGTTGTGGGGGCTTCGCCACCCACACCCCCCCCCGGCTGCGGGGCGGGGCGAGGCGGCGGGGAGCGGCGGGGGAGCGGCGAGGAGCGGTTCTCTCTGCGGAGTCAGGCTCTTTCCGCCGGGGTCGGAGGCGGTGCTGGCTGGTCGGCGGGCCGGGTGCCCGCTTTGGGGAAGCGGCCCTCGCGCAGCATCCGCTCCCGTATCCGGGAGAGCGGCCACTCGTGTTCCGGGCAGCCCACCAGAGGGTCCGCTGTCGCCCGCAGCCGCTCCACACGCTCCTCGGTCTCGGCGTCGTGCGGCACGTAAGCCACCACCCTGGTCTCCGCGGCACCGCTGAGCTGCAGCGAGGTCGAACTCAGCCGCAGCTCACCCACGGAAGCGTGCCGTACCAGCTTGATCCGGGCGCCGGGCGGTGACACGTCACCACTGCGCCACAGGGCGGCGAACTCCTCGCTCGCCTCGCACATGCGTCTGATGAAGCTCTCCCAGGGCGCCTCACCGACGTGCCGCCCGTAGGTGGCGCGCAAGGTGGCCACCATCAGGCCCAGCTCCTTCCTGCGGTCGACGAGCGGGCAGCAGCAGGGCGGCGCCAGCACGAACTGCTGCCACAGCACGTTCCGTTCGGGCAGCCCCACCAGGTCCATGACCGGAAAGAGCTGTCCATAGGCGGCGTTGGCGGCCAGGACGTCGTACCGCCCGTTGTAGACCACGGCGGGCAGCGGATCCATCGCCTCGATGATCCGGTGCACTTCCGGCTCCACCGCGTCGGCGATCCGCTCCGGCGCGGGCACAAGGGGCACTTCCGCGAGGTGGTACAGGTGCTCGCGCTCGGCCGGGCCGAGCCGCAGCGTGCGGGCGACCGCGTCGAGGACCTGCGCGCTGACGTTGATCCGCCGCCCCTGCTCCAGCCACGTGTACCACGTCACGCCCACGCCGGAGAGCTGGGCGACCTCCTCCCTGCGCAGCCCTGGTGTGCGGCGGCGCGGGCCGCCGGGCATCCCCACGTCGGCGGGCGAGACCCGGGCACGGCGACTGCGCAGGAAGGCGGCCAGCTCGGGCCTGCGGCGCGACCCGGCCGCGCCACGCGCCCCGGGCGCCGTTGCCGTGCCGGGCGCCGCCTTCGTGCCGGGCTCCGTTCCCCCTGTGTCCGTGCGCGCGATGACCGTCACCTCCCCATCGTCGTGGCAGCGCCGACCGGCTGCCAGGTGCTGTCAGTACCAGCATCAGCGGACTCTTCGGACACCCGGCCCGGCCCGCTCAGGCTCGGTGCATGACCTTCGCTCCTTCATCGGGAACCTCTCCCTCTCCCACCCCTCCACAGGCCGCGCGTCCCGGGCCCCAGGGCGGCCACGGGAGTGGTTCTCCCAGGAAACCCCCTCCCACCGACAACGGCCCCGGCAGCGCACGCGTCCGGCGCACCCCGCGTCCCGGGTGGCTGCTCGGCTTCGTGCTCACGGGGCAGTTCATGTCGCTGCTGGACTCCTTCATCGTCAACGTCGCGGCTCCCGGCCTGCGAGCGGACCTCCACTCCTCGGGCGCCGGGCTCCAGTTGGTGGTCGCGGGCTACACCATCGCCTACGCCGTGCTGCTGATCACAGGAGCCCGGCTCGGGGCGCTGCTGGGGCACGGCCGGGTCTTCCTCGCCGGGCTCGCCCTGTTCACGGCGGCCTCGCTCGCCTGCGGCCTGGCGACGGGAACCGGCCAACTCGTCGCCTTCCGGCTGGCGCAGGGGTCCGGCGGGGCCGTGATGCTGCCCCAGGTGCTCAGCTTGATCCAGCGCACCTTCACGGGGGCCGCCCGCGCCCGCGCGCTGGGCGTCTACGCCGCTGTCCTGGGCATCGGGGCGGCTGCCGGGCAGGTGCTCGGCGGAGTGCTGGTGAGCGCCGACCTGTTCGGCTGGGGTTGGCGCCCGGTCTTCCTGATCAACGTTCCGGTGGGGCTGCTGATGCTCGCTACCGGGCCCTGGCTGATGGGCGTGCGGAGTGAGGCGCGGGGCGGCGCGGAGCAGCGGCGCGCCTTCGACCTCCCCGGGCTCTCACTGCTGGCCGTCGTGCTGGTGCTGTTCACCGTTCCCGTGGTGCTGGGGCGGGAGCAGGGCTGGCCCCTGTGGGGCTGGTCCGCGCTGGCGCTGTGCGCCGTGCTCGTACCGGTCTTCGCGTGCTACGAGGTGCTGTTGGCCCGGCGCGGCGGCAGGCCGCTGGTCTCGCCGCTGGTGTTGCGGGCCCCCGGCGTCGTGCCGGCCCTCGTACGGATCTTCTGCATGATGGCCGTCAATGCCGGCACGATGCTCGTCCTGATGCTGCATCTGCAGAGCGGCCTGGGGTTCAGCGCGCTGCGGGCGGGGCTCTCGGTGGTCCCCATGGCGGTGGCCTTCGCGGTGGTCGGTACGGTCTGGCGGCGCCTGCCGCTCTCCTGGCAGCCCCGTCTTCCGGCCGTCGGCTTCCTGACGGCCGCGGCCTGCTTCGGATGGCTGGCGGCCTTGATGGCGCACGGCGGTGACGGCGGTGCCGCCTTCTTCGTCTGTGTGGTCGCCCTCGGGGCGGGTATGTCGCTCTCGTACAACCCCGTGCTGGCCGGCGCGCTGGCGCGGGTGCGGCCCGGCGAAGCGGCCGACGCCAGCGGCCTGTTGGTGACCACGGCCCAGTTGGGCATGGTGAGCGGGGTGGCGTTGTTCGCGGCGGTCTTCTTCGAGAACCGAGCCGGGTCGGGCGGGTCGGCGGAGTCGGCCCGCGCGCTGGTCGTCACCTGCCGGGCGCTGGCCGCCGGGATGGTCGTCGGCGCCCTGGCCGGCGCCGGGCGCAGGCGGCGGGGCCCCGCAGCGGATCGCTGACCGGGCCTTAAGGCAGGGCGGCGGAACGTGGCAGAATCGTGACGGCTGGAGGGGGGAAGGCCCAGGGAGGGACGAGTGCGATGCCGGCGACGGTCCTCGGCGAGGACGCCACCAAGCCCGCACCCGCATGGTCCCCGCCCCGCCAGGAGCGCCCACGGGGCGTCCCGGACAACCTGCAGTGCCCGTCCTGTGGTTCGGCGAACGTCGCCCAAGTGCTCGGCGACAATGGAGGAGTGTCCTACGTGTGCACGGCTTGCGGCCACATCTGGAGCTGAGTGAGCGATGGGTGCCCACAGCAGGAAGTGCGACTGGTGCGGCAGTGGCACCCCGATCGTGCGCGACATGGAGCCGGCCAACAGCGCGTACCAGTACTGGTGCGAGGACTGCGCGCGAGCGCTGATCATAAAGGGTGACCCGATCGAGACCTACCGCGAGCTCGACGGTGAACCGATCTACGGACGTCTGCTGGACGCCCACTGCACCCTGAAGCGGTTCTACTCCTTCGCGACGGCCTGACCCCGCGTCGCCGCGCCGCCGCCCTGCCGCACCGACGTCCCGCCGTCCTGTGCGCCCCGAGGCCCGCTCGTTCCGCCGTCCTGTGCGCCCCGAGGCGGCCCGCTGGTCCCGCCGTCCTGTGCGCCCCGAGGCGGCCCGCTCGTCCCGCCGTCCCCCCTTCCGCGAAGGGCACGCAGCGCCACCACCGCCGTCAGCACGAGGAACGCCGTCCCGGTGAGCGGGTAACAGGCGGACAGCAGCATCTGGCCGCCGCTTTGGGCCAGCTCGGGGGCGCGGTCGGCGTCCGCGTCGCGGGGCACCCACCAGATCGCGTACGTGCAGAAGGCGAGAATCGTCACCGAGGCGGCTGCCGCCCAGCGCCGACTGGCACGGCGGTGCGCCTCCGCGCCGAGCAGCAGCACCAGGGGAACGCACCACACCCAGTGGTGGGACCAGGAGATCGGGCTGATCAGCAGCGCCGTCACCGCGCAGGCCACGGCTCCCCAGGCGGAGGCGTGCGGGAGCCCCCGCCGCCCCGCCAGCGTGGCCGCCACAGCGGCGCCCAGCCCCAGTACGGCCGCCGCCACCGCGGCAGCGATCCACAGCGCGCCCGGATCGCCGGTGTGCAGCAGGCGGGCTGCGACACCGCTCAGCGACTGGTTGTCGGTGATCTCGGTACGCCCTACGCGTCCCGACTGGAAGAGGGCCTCTCCCCAAAAGCGCCGCGAGTCGCGCGGCAGCAGCACCGCGGCCAGCAGCACGGTGGCCGCAAAGGTCGCGGTGGCCACGGCAGCCTGGCGCAGCCAGGGGTTCCACACCTCGGCCGCGCTGCCCGTACGCCGCATTCTGCGGCAGCCGTGGATGAGGCCGCACAGGGCGAGGAAGACCGCGAACAGCGCGGGGGTGAGCTTGATGCCTGCCGCGACTCCGATTCCCACCCCCGCCCAGCGGTGGCCCTCGCGCCGCGTCAGGTCCCACAGCACCAGTACGGCCAGCAGCAGGTTGATCTGCCCGTAGCGCAGGGTCGTCCACACCGGCTCGCACCACACGGCCACCGCGGCGATCACCAGGGTCGCGGCGGTGCGGGGAGCGTGCAGCGGGCGCCCCAGCAGCCGCAGTGTCAGGTGGATGAGTACCACCAGCAGGCCGAGGTTGGCGAAGGTCGCGATGCCCCGCATGTCCGCCACGTCCAGCAGCGTCAGCGGCATGAACAGCAGGGCGGCGAACGGCGGATAGGTGGTCGGCAGGTCGGCGTAGGTGGCCCGCATCGCGTACAGGTCGTAGCCGTTGCGTGCGGTCCAGCCCTCGGCCCGGTAGACCATCAGGTCGATCATCGAGACGTCCGCCGTACGCTGCGCCGCCCAGAAGGCGGCGAAGGAGACCATGCACAGGGCCGCCGCCAGCGTGACAGGGCGGCGGAGCAGATAGGCCCTGAGCGTCGGCGACCATTTGGCTTCGACGGCCTGTTGCAACGTGCTCACGGGGCGACGGTACCGGCTGGTCAGTGGCGCGGACGGGTGGGCCGGGCCGTCGGCGGCGGTGCGGCGGGAAACCGATTTGGCGAAACGCCACCCACGCCGTGTAAGCTGGCGGAGCCGCCGCGGGGAAGACCCCGGCGGACCACCCCACGGGGCTATAGCTCAGTTGGTAGAGCGCTTGCATGGCATGCAAGAGGTCAGGAGTTCGATTCTCCTTAGCTCCACGGAAGCGAGAGGCGAGGTGTGCCTGCGGAGAGCGCAGGCCCATCTCGCTTCCTTCGTTTTTGCGCGGCTTCGCCGCGCTTTGTGGGGGCTTCGCCACCCACACCCCCTCCGGGGGCGCCCCCCGTGGTTTGCCCTCCGGGGGCGCCCCCTGTCGTTTGGCGGGGTCGGTCTCGGGCTCCGGGGTGGGTCCTTCCTTCGTGCGGTACCCTGAGCGCTATGCGTGCCGTACGCCTTCTGCTTAGCGAGCCGCGCTGAACCACTGCCGGTCCCTCCTCCGCGGACCGGAATCGGCGCGGCTCCCCCTCCTGTGCGAGGGGTTTTTTCATTTCAGGAGCGCTGGGCAGAGACGACCGATGGAGCTTTGAGGACGATGAGCGAGACCACCACCGCCGCCGAGACCGCGGCCCCGTATCGCTACACGGCGGCGCTGGCCGCCGACATCGAGGCACGCTGGCAGGACTTCTGGGAGAAGCAGGGCACCTACGAGGCGCCCAACCCCGGCGAGGGGCCGCTGGGCGGGGAGCCCGCGCAGGCCGCCAGGCCCAAGAAGTTCGTCATGGACATGTTCCCGTACCCCTCGGGTGCGGGCCTGCACGTCGGGCACCCGCTGGGCTACATCGCCACCGACGTCTACGCCCGCTACCACCGCATGACCGGGCACAACGTGCTGCACACCCTGGGCTTCGACGCCTTCGGGCTGCCCGCCGAGCAGTACGCCGTGCAGACGGGCACCCACCCGCGGACCTCCACCGAGGCCAACATGGTCCAGATGAAGGCGCAGCTGCGCCGCCTGGGCCTGGGTCACGACCAGCGCAGGTCGTTCGCGACGATCGACCCCGAGTACTACCGCTGGACCCAGTGGATCTTCCTGCAGATCTTCAACTCCTGGTACGACGCCGAGGCGGGCACGGCGCGTCCCATCGAGGAACTGGTCGAGCAGTTCGCCTCCGGCGCCCGTCCGACCCCTGAGGGCTGGGACGCGTGGAGCGAGCTGAGCGAGCGCGGACGGGCCGACCTGCTGGGCGAGTACCGGCTGGCCTACGCCTCGGACGCGCCGGTCAACTGGAGCCCGGGCCTGGGCACCGTGCTGGCCAACGAGGAGGTGACCGCGGACGGCCGCTCCGAGCGCGGGAACTTCCCCGTCTTCAAGGCGAAGCTGCGCCAGTGGAACATGCGGATCACCGCCTACGCGGACCGGCTGCTGGACGACCTGGACGACCTGGACTGGCCCGAGGCCATCAAGCTGCAGCAGCGCAACTGGATCGGCCGCAGCGAGGGCGCCCGTATCGCCTTCCCCCTCGGGGACGCGACGATCGACGTCTTCACCACCCGCCAGGACACCCTCTTCGGCGCCACCTACATGGTGCTGGCGCCCGAGCATCCGCTGGTCGCCTCCGTGGTCCCCGACGTGTGGCCCGAGGGCACCCACGAGGTGTGGACCGGCGGCTACGCCACGCCCGCCGAGGCCGTCGCCGCCTACCGCGCGCAGGCGGAGGCCAAGTCGGACGTGGAGCGCCAGGCGGAGGCCAAGGACAAGACCGGCGTCTTCACCGGCGTCTACGCCACCAACCCGGTCAGCCAGGAGCAGGTGCCCGTCTTCATCGCCGACTACGTGCTGATGGGCTACGGCACCGGCGCGATCATGGCGGTGCCCGCGCACGACCAGCGCGACTTCGAGTTCGCGCGCGCCTTCGAACTGCCGATGCGCTGCGTCGTGGAGCCGAACGACGGCCGCGGCCTGGACCCGTCGGCGTGGGCGGACGCCTTCAGCTCGTACGACGCGGCCCTGGTCAACTCCACGGGCGAGGGCATCAGCCTGGACGGCCTGGGCGTGGCCGAGGCCAAGGAGCGGATGCGGCGCTGGCTGGAGGAGCACGGGCTGGGTGAGGGCACCGTCAACTTCCGGCTGCGCGACTGGCTGTTCAGCCGGCAGCGCTACTGGGGCGAGCCGTTCCCCCTCGTCTACGACGAGGACGGCATCGCCCACCCGCTGCCCGAGTCGATGCTGCCGCTCCAGCTGCCCGAGGTCGAGGACTACTCCCCGCGCACCTTCGACCCCGACGACGCCGACACCTCTCCCGAGACGCCGCTGTCGCGGAATGAGGAGTGGGTCAACGTCACGCTGGACCTGGGCGACGGCAAGGGCCCGCGGCGCTTCCGCCGCGAGACCAACACCATGCCCAACTGGGCGGGCTCGTGCTGGTACGAGCTGCGCTACCTGGACCCGCACAACGACGACAAGCTGGTCGACCCCGGCGTCGAGCGCTACTGGATGGGCCCGCGCGAGGGGCAGCCGACCGGCGGCGTGGACCTGTACGTGGGCGGTGCCGAGCATGCGGTGCTGCACCTGCTGTACGCGCGTTTCTGGTCCAAGGTGCTGCACGACCTGGGGCACATCTCCTCGGCCGAGCCGTTCCACAAGCTGTACAACCAGGGCATGATCCAGGCGTACGTCTACCGGGACGCGCGCGGCATCGCCGTCCCCGCCGCCGAGGTGGTCGAGCGCGACGGCGCGTACTACTACCAGGGCGAGAAGGTCAGCCGCCTGCTGGGCAAGATGGGCAAGTCCCTGAAGAACGCGGTCACCCCGGACGAGATCTGCGCGGAGTACGGCGCCGACACGCTGCGGCTGTACGAGATGGCCATGGGGCCGCTGGACGTCTCCCGGCCCTGGGACACCCGTGCGGTCGTCGGCCAGTTCCGACTGCTGCAACGTCTGTGGCGCAACGCGGTGGACGAGGCGACCGGTGAGACCACTGTCGTCGACGCGGAGCCGGACGAGGCGACCCTGCGCGCCGTGCACAAGGCGATCGACAGCGTCACCCAGGACATGGCCGGGCTGCGCTTCAACACCGCCATCGCGAAGATCACGGAGCTGAACAACCACGTCACGAAGCTGCGTGAGGTTCCGCGCTCCGTCATGGAGACGATGGTGCGGCTGATCGCGCCGCTGGCCCCGCACGTCGCCGAGGAACTGTGGCGCAGGCTGGGCCACGAGGAGACGGTCGTCCACCAGGACTTCCCCGTCGCCGACCCGGCGTATCTGGTGGACGAGACGGTGACCTGCGTCGTCCAGATCAAGGGCAAGGTCAAGGCCCGCCTGGAGGTCTCGCCCTCCGTCTCCGAGGCGGACCTGGAGGCGGCGGCCCTGGCCGAGCCCGTGGTCGTCAAGGCGCTGGGCGGCGCCGAGGTGCGCAAGGTGATCGTCCGGGCGCCGAAGCTGGTCAACATCGTCCCGGCCTGAGCGAGGCGTCCGGCTGCCCCTACGGGACGTCACGGGGGCCGCTCCGGGTTCTTCGGAACCCTGAGTGGCCCCCGTCCGTTTAGGCTGAACGCAGACGGTGTGACGGACCGACGACGGAGGAGCGACCTGTGGACGTGGCAGTCGTCATCGGGCTGGTGCTCTTGCTGGCCGTCCTCACCCTTGGCACGCTCGCGACGGTGCGGGGCGTGCGAGCCGTCAAGAGAGGCGTGGAGCGCACGGGCGCGCAGGTGCGCCGCACGGTCGAGGAGACGACACTCAAGGCCCGCTCCGCACAGCCGGGGCCGGTCGGCGAAGCCGCCCGTATCCGCCTGGAGTTGCGCGACTCCATCGACGGAACGCGCGCCGCGCTGGAGGCCGGTGCCCGCGACGACCCCGGGCTCGCCGACGCGGTCCACCTGCTGGACCGCCTGCACGAGCACGCCCGCCAGCTCGACGGCGAGCTGCGGCTCCTGATGGAGCACGAACCGGACAGGACACGGTTCACCGGGAGGCTCCAGGACGCGCGCGAGCGCATGCGCCACATCAAGGAGTCCGCCGACTCGCTGCGCTTCGCCGCCCAGGACCGGGCACGCCAGTTCGACGCCGAGGGGCTGGACGCGCTGCGGAGCCAGATCGACATCGAGTCCGGCGCCCTGCGTCACTGGACCCCGGGACCGGCCGGAGACGCCGGTCCGGCCGCGAGCCCACCCGCCGACGGAGCCGCGCAGTCCAGCGGAGAATCCGAGAGCAGAGCCGCCGGCAGGACCGACGGCAAGAACGGCGGCAAAGGCGGCGGCAGAACCGACGGCAAGAACGGCGGCAAAGGCGGCGGCACGCCAGAGCTCGGCCCCTCCGGCCAGGGGCTCGATCCGTCGTTGACCGACCCGACGGCCGACCGTGTGCGCTCGCCGCACACGTTCGGGAAACGCCCCCCGCGCAGCGCCTCCTGAGCCCGCC